>CAZJYF010000047.1:10467-13918 GCA_964549665.1 uncultured Saprospiraceae bacterium | reverse complement strand
CGTGTTCAATAAGCAGGGTATTGGTTTCAGGCGGAAAGCGGGGGGAAGGGGTTAGTTTGTTGTTTTTCAATCAGCTAGCGACACAAAAATCCCTTCCACAGAAAAACTTTCAATAACGATTTGAAATTTAATAATCCGAAACGCGCTCTTTGAGGCGTTGGGTCCTAAAATATAAGTCAGCTATCCATAGTCCAAGAAGGGTCCAGCCAATAATGGCGGGATAGAAGACCATTCGCATGGTGTTGTCCAAATCCTCCCCTCCCAAAGCCGGGTTGCCCCCCGAACCGGGGTGCAAACTATCCGTCAGTCTCGGAATCACAAAAAGCAGTGGAACCAGAGAAGCAAAAGCAAAGATGTTGTAAACCGCGGAGATGCGCGCTTTTTTTTCGGGGTCTTCAAAGGAATTGCGCAGCACAAAATAGGCAAGATAGATTAGAAGGGCTATCACCGTCATGTTTTGCTTCACATCAAAACTCCAAAAAGCGCCCCAAGTAAACCTAGCCCATATTGACCCGGTAGCCAGACCCATCAAGCCAAACAGGATTCCCACCCGGGTCAACGACATGGCCTTTATGTCGTGAATTTCGATTCCCTTTCTCAAATAATGCACGCTGTTGACCATTGCGACAGTAAAAATGATAAACATCGCAAACCAAAGTGGGACGTGGAAGTAGGTGTTGCGGATGGTTTCTGCCAGGATGTTCCGAAAAGGGAAGGTCATTCCCGTTTTTTCGTGAAGTTCACTAATGGGATGGACGTGCCAAATTGGCCCCGCTTGTGTAGGGGCAATGGTGTCCTGTGTCACAAATAGGGCGCTTGGAAAAACAGAAGCCCCGTCCACCTCATTGTCGAGGATGAGGGAAAATTCTTTGACCCGCTTAGCCGTAGGAAGGTACTTCGGAATAGAAAAGGTCAAACTCAATTCCCGGTCATTTTTGACTTTAATTTCTTTGGCCGCCAAAGCATTTTTTGCATCCAACTTCAGCCAGGCCCGCAGTCCATTTTTTCCCTTTTCATAAAAGGAATTATACCCTTTGACCTCAAAAGTCACCTCCTCACCTGCCCGAGCATTACTGGAGCTGACTTCCAGAATACCAGGTTTAAGCGGAACCAAAAGTCCAACGCCAAAGACATAAAGAAGAACGACAACGGATAAGGCTTTCCACCAGTGCTTTTTCATAATTTTATTTTTAGATGGTATGATGGTGTTGTGTTATGGTGGTTTGAAAACCAGACAAGCCAGCAAACCTGCATACCAAACCCTCAATCTCTCCACAAGAAAGGAAACAGTACCAAAGCCAAGGCACCCAAAATTAAATCGATTGCAATTAAAATCATGGCGTCCTTTGAGACGCCAGTGTCCTGAATGAGCCGTAGGGCATTGGCAGAAATTTTCACAAGGGTCATCAAAATAGGAATTATCAAAGGAAACCCCAAAATAACCATCAAAGTACTGCTATTATTGGCTTTCGCTGCAATGGCGGAGATAAAGGTAAAGGTGATGGAAAACCCGATACTGCCAAGAAACAAAACTCCAAAAAACTGCCAGGAATCTTTCACCGGATTTTCCGTAACGAAGCCAAAAGCAGCGAAAGCCAGGGTACTCAAAAATAACAGCAAAAGCGAATTATAGATTATTTTGGACAATAGAATAGCGGTTGGATTGGCGAGTTGGTAATAGTACAGTTGCCGGTTGCCGCTTTCCTGCACAAAACTCTTTACGATGGCATTGACTGATGCAAATAGGACAATTATCCAGAACAAAACATTCCAAATGGGCGGGGCAATTTTTATAAAAGAGATGTAAACGATGAATACCGTAGAAAGAACGTACAATAATATTCCACTGATGGCGTATTTTTGCCGCCATTCGAGGGTGAATTCTTTCCGCAGCAAAAAGTTGGTTTCTTTGAATAAATTCATTGCCACAAAAATATAAAAGTAACCGGATTAACGGAGGTTTTTAGCGTGGATTAGCGCCCTTTCAACTCAGCCAATTTACCATTACGTCAATTGCTTCAAGCATTTCAGCCGCAATGGACTCAAGGAAACTTTCGTCATCGTGTATCTCCCGGATGAGTTTTAAGCTTTTTCCTCCGTCAAAATCCACGTAAGAAAGTCTTGCCGCCAAAACTTCAGGTTGTAAGCCAAAATCGGCAGCCGGCAATAAGGCAACTCCGGTATCCAAAAGCAAATGCTTGCACAGGTCCACGCTGGTCAAAATTCCTCGTTCAGCCAGATTTTCACGGTAATGTTCAAAATTCGGAAACAGATAAAAAGCGCCAAGCGGCTTGGGGTGGGTAATATGATGCGCCACCAGTTTTTCGGAAAGTCCTTTTGCGATAGTAGCCAGCACCCTTCTCGAATCCGTCAAATAAGTCTCAAGTTCTTCTCCCCCCTCAAAAGCCCGTACTGCAGCGTATTGAATAGGGGCGCTGGTAGCCGTGAAGGTTTCGCTGGCAGCTACTGCCATTGCATCCATTAGCCAATGCAGGGAGGGTGGGAAGGTAAAGGAGCCCAAACGCCAGCCACCGGCGCCACACCATTTGCTCAAACCACCACTGACAATCGTGCCTTCGGGATAAAAATGAGCAATAGAAACATGCTGCCCCTTGTGGTGCAATTCTCCGTAAATTTCGTCGGAAAGCAGCACCACGCTGTATTTCCTGGCGACCTTCGCCAGTTCAATCAACTCATTCCTGTTGTAGGTAGTACCGGTAGGATTTGACGGATAGTTCATAATGAGCAGCCTCGGCCGGTCGGGGTCTTCGGTACAAAGCTCCTCCAATTCCTCCGCCATAAGCCGCCAATCATTTTCCTGCCGGGTGGAAATCCAATGAACCTGCCGCCCCACAATCTTGGCCTGCGGTGCATAGGATACCCAACCGGGTTTGGGTATCAACAAATCGCCATAAAAAACAAGTTGCAGTAAAAACAGCAATTCTTTCGAACCCGGACCAATCAACACATCTTCCGCCGACCGGTCAATTCCTTTTTTGCGCCGCTTGTAATCTGCCACCATTTCCCGAAGCGCCCACAGTCCTTTTACAGGCAGGTAGTTCTTCTGATGCGCATTTTCTTTTAGCGCATTCACAACCGATTCCGGCACCGGAAAGGGAGATTGACCAAAACCCAAGCGATAGACTTTTTTGCCCTCACGGAAAAGCTGATGGGTCTTTTCGTTGATCGCAAGGGTAGCTGAAGGCTTTAATCCCCTGACATTGAGATTCAGGTTTTTTTGCAGGAAGTTTTTCATGAAAAATGGCGAATAGTTTTCCTATCCGCCTTTTGTTTAAATCCAGCATAAAACTCCAATTCTGAATTGAAATTTTATGCTGCTTTATTGTTAAAAAATTTAATTTTCAATAAAAAGGGCAATATTACAAATTAATACTGCGCCTTGCAACCGAGAAAATCTGAAAAGAAGAGGTACTTTTTTTATTTTCTTCCG
>CAZJYF010000047.1:0-10367 GCA_964549665.1 uncultured Saprospiraceae bacterium | reverse complement strand
CGCCTTGCAACCGAGAAAATCTGAAAAGAAGAGGTACTTTTTTTATTTTCTTCCGTTTTATGAATTTTCTCAAAATTTACCGCAACAGAAATTATGATTTAAACAATTAAACAGTTTCGTTGGAAACTTTTTGTAAATATTTTTTTTGATTTTTTATAATTTTATTACCTTGCCGCCCCGTTTGTTAGAATTTTTTTAAGGATATCCCTTTCATATAATTCCGACTATAATTGGAAATCATATCCCGGCATTAATTACATAATTCTCAGTTGGACGAAAGGCCTAAATAAATTCATTTATCAAGGAGTAATATTCCCGACTTATCACCTAAATTTATTATTTTTAACATTTAGAGGTATAAATTAATACCTTCGAATAAATTTTTTTTTCGAGTTATCTTTTGATAATCAACGTTTTAAATTTTTATTTCGAATTGGTGTTGGTTTACTTCCTAAGCTATTTATTTTCCTAACTAAACTTAAATTATTAAACAATGAACGGAAAATTCGACAAACTCAAATTTTTTCTACTGTTCCTGCTATTGGGCGGCTTCTCAGTCGCTTCTTTTGCACAGCAGGGAACCGTAAGTGGCACCATTCAGGATGCCAAAGGGCCTCTAATCGGGGCAACGGTTATGGTAAAAGGAACAAGTACTGGAACGACAACGGATTTGGACGGAAAGTTCAGTCTGACATTAGACGCAGGAACCTACACCCTCGAAGCCAGTTATGTGGGATTTGGCGCTCAAACGGCTTCAGTTACCGTTTCTGCAGGGGGTACCGCAGTGACTGATTTCATCCTTGCCGAAGGCATCGTTACTGATGAGGTCATTGTTCTCGGTTCAAGGGCACCAGGACGTACCAACACCGACGCCCCAGTGCCTGTGGACGTAATCAACATGGATAAGTTGACTGTGGCTGCCCCGCAAACGACCATCAACGAATTGATGCACTTTGCCGTTCCTTCCTTTAATTCCAACACACAAACCATTTCCGACGGAACAGACCACATTGACCCAGCTTCTTTGAGAGGCTTAGGGCCCGACCAGGTTTTGGTATTGGTAAATGGAAAAAGAAGGCACACTAGTTCATTGGTGAACGTCAATGGAACCTTTGGACGGGGTAATGTAGGAACTGATATGAACGCAATTCCTGCTTCCGCCATTGCCAGCATCGAAGTGTTGCGGGATGGTGCAGCAGCCCAATATGGGTCCGATGCTATTGCCGGGGTCATCAACCTGAGGCTCAAAGAAAACGTCAATGAATTGAAATTTACCGTAAATACAGGAGCTCACTTCACCAGTGAAAGCAGTCCACAAAAGAATGTAGATGGGGAGCAAGCGGACATTAGCGCCAACTACGGCATTCCTTTGGGAAATGAGGGTGGTTTTATCAATTTTACAGGACATTTTAATTACAAAGGATGGACCAACCGGATGCAAACCTTCACCGCTAAAATTTTTAACGGATACAATTCCGTGGAGTGGGTGGCAAAAAATGCGGGTGCTGACCTGAGCAAACTGTCTATGGAGGATGTTCAGAATTTCGCACAGAATGTCTCTTATTTTTCGTCTGATTTGAAGTCCCAAATTGCCGGTGCGGCTGACATCGGGGCCCTTCGGGATTTGTTGAATTTTGACGCCACCGAGCAGGAGCTTGGCGTACGAGGAATGAAGCGAAGCGATTTCAATATGCGGGTGGGGCAATCGAGAGTTCGCGGTGGTAAATTCTTTGCCAACATGTCTTACCCAATAAGCAAAGACATGGAATTTTACGCATTTGGAGGACTAAGTTACCGAGATGGACAATCCGGTTGTTTCTACCGCTTGCCGCATCAATCCCGTGCCTACACACCTGCTTTTATCAACGGGTATTTGCCAAAAATCAACTCTGAAATTGGTGATAAATCTCTTGCCGTAGGTATTCGGGGCAAAGTGAGAGGATGGAATGTGGACCTTAGCCATGCATATGGACAAAATGAATTTCTCTTCCACATGACGGATTCCTACAACACCACCCAACAGAATGCTTCTGGTACCACCTTTGATTCCGGCGGGCATGCATTTAGCCAAAATACAGGCAATTTGGACGTTTCAAAATATTTTGAAGTAGAAGGTATTACGGGTGTCAACGTGGCCTTTGGAGCTGAATATCGTTTCGAGAATTACAAAGTCATCCCAGGCACTGAGGCATCGAATGGCAACTTTGATGTCAATTTAAATTTGGTTACCAGTATAACGCCAAATAACTTGCTGGTCAAAGACTTTTTTGGCAGAAACCGGCCTTCCGGGGCTCAGTGTTTTGCAGGTTTCCTCAATTCAAACAGAGTAGATGCCAAACGTTCCAGCATTGCCGGTTATTTTGACACGGAATTTGACATTACGGATGCTTGGCTTATTGAAGGTGCTGTTCGGGTTGAAAATTACTCCGATTTCGGTTCAACCTTCAATTTCAAATTTTCTTCCCGTTATAAAGTCAATGACAACTTCGTTCTCAGAGGTTCGGTAAGTACCGGATTCCGTGCCCCTTCACTTCACCAAATTCATTTTAGTAGAACCTCCACTATCTTTGTTACGGAAAATGGTGTAACTACCGCACAGGAAGTTGGGGTTTTCAACAACACATCCAAAGCAGCGTCATTATTGGGAATTCCAAGCTTAAAGGAAGAGACTTCCGTAAACGTGAGCGGTGGTTTTACGGCTAAATTTCCCGATGCCGGATTGAAGTTGACCATTGACGGTTACCTCATCGAAATTAATGATAGGGTAGTTCTTACCGGTCAATTCAAGGCGGGTGACGATGCTGAGTTGCAACAAATTTTCAGCCAGGCACAAGCTACACGGGCTGCTTTCTTTGCCAACGCCATCGATACTGAATCAAAGGGTCTTGATATTGTCCTTAGTCACAGAACGCTGATTGGAGACAAAGGAAGTTTAACCAATAATTTCGCAGCCACTTTTTCGAAAACCAACAGGACTGGAAACATTAAAGCTTCCCCCCTTCTGGAAAGAAAAGGTTTGGTCGGAACCTATTTTAGTGAAACCAGTAAACAATATCTGGAGAGAGCAGTTCCAAGAACCAAATTGACTTTAAGCAATAGCTTTGACCTTGGGATTTGGAATATTTATTTGAGAAATACCTGGATTGGAGAAACGCAAGAAGCAACGAACATTTCATCTCTTCCTGATGGAACGGATTTTACTAACAGCGCTAAAATCCTCACAGATTTAAGTGTGGGTCTGAGCATTGGTGCAGATTTGTCTCTGACCATTGGGGCACAAAACCTGTTCGATGTTTACCCAGATAAGGTAGATCCGGCATTTTTGTCAAGTGGTAGATTTATCTACTCTCGAAGAGCGCCTCAGTTCAGTTACGGAGGTAGATTTTTGTTCGCAAGAGCGGCATTTACATTGAGATAAGAGGTATTAAATCACCTCGGTAAAAGGTTGATTCATACTAATAAATAAAAAGGGAAAGCATTAGTTTGCTTTCCCTTCTTTTTTTGGAAGTTACCAAAACCAACCCTCCTTGAACATTTACACCACCACCACCTATTCCTGCGATTTGTGGTAATCTGCAAGGAACTTCTCCAAACCAATATCGGTCAGCGGATGCTTTAGCAATCCCAATATGGAACTAAGTGGGCAGGTCACAACATCTGCTCCAGCCAAGGCGGCTTCGACGATGTGCTTTGATCTGCGAATAGATGCTGCGAGGATTTCGGTATCATATCCCTGAATAGCATAAATTTCCGCGATTTTGGAAAGCAACTCCATTCCGGGCCAATTGATGTCGTCAATTCTGCCGATAAAAGGAGATAAGTAGGTGGCCCCAGCTTTAGCAGCCAAAATTGCCTGCCCGGCTGAGAATACAAGGGTGCAATTCGTGCGAATGCCTATTTGCCGGAAATGACTCAGGGCTTTCACCCCCTCTTTAATCATCGGTACTTTCACGACAATATTGGGGGCTAAATCGGCAAGTCGTTTTCCTTCCTCCACCATTCCCTCAAAATCAGTAGCGATGACTTCAGCGCTAACATCGCCCTCGACCAAAGCGGCGATGTCGCAATAGTGTTGCAGGATATTTTCCTGACCGGCAATTCCCTCTTTTGCCATTAATGAAGGGTTGGTAGTCACCCCATCGAGGATTCCTAAATCGGCAGCTTCCTTTATTTGAGAAAGACTGGCAGTATCAATAAAAAATTTCATTTCGTGGGTTTTGATAAAAATTTTAGAGGTGTAAAAAATTGGCTGAAAGTCAGGGTGTAGCATCAAGTTACGTCCTCACTTGGAATCGAAGCATCCAAATCTCGCGGCACTTCCGCTTTTTTCAATGCTTTTTTCAGGCGATTGGACTTGGAGAGCAAATCGTACATTTTTCGGTTCAATGGGCGAATAAAAGACGGGAGAGATTGGTCCCGCAATACGTCGCAAAACAACACGGCCCTGCGTTGGCTGCTTTTGTTCCAAACTTCGTGCATGTATGTGTCGTCAAATAGAACACTTTCACCCTCCTTCCAGGAATATTCTTTTCCGCCGACTACAATGTAACAAGGGGCATCCTTGGGAACAATCATCCCCAAATGGTAGCGAAATACCCCTCTGAAGAAGCCCATGTGAGGTGGAATGTGCTTTCCCCCGTCCAAAATGGAAAACAGGGCGGAGGTCACTTCCGGCATCTGTTTGAGTAATTCGGTGGTTTTTGGAACTTTGGCTGAATTGCCCGGCGCAAATTTTCCGTAACCTTTGATGACAAAGGTTCGCCAGGGTATCTCATCCCGTGCCGAAATGAAGCGCTGAATGCTGTCAATCTCGTGAAATTTGGGGACGTTTTTTTCATTTTTTAACACCTCCTCCAACTCTTCCCGGATGGCTTTCCAGTTTTTTTCAAATAATTCGTAATTGGGAAAATGCTCTTTGATGTCCACATACGGTGGATTGCTCACAAAAAGGGAAATGAACTTAGTGTAGGGCAAGGTAAGCAAAGCAGGTTGAAAAATATAGGCCAGGATTAATATGCCTGCAATAATTAAAAGGGCGATGAGAAAAATTTTAAGAAGAAGCATGATTTTATTTTTTTGAGTTGCCCAATTGTTGGGTGGCAGCAATTTTAAGCAAAATTCCAACGAGAACAAAATTCAATTCTTCGCTTAGTGTATCCAAAAACTAAATCAAACGGCGGACGGGTATTTTAATGACCCTCTGCTTTGCTGATAATAAAAAATTCCACTGATTTTGGAGAATAATTTAGGCCTTTCAACCCCTTGGGGTGTTTGGTCATCGTGACGGGTACGGTATTGTTTTCCGGGTTTAAGGAAATATTTTTCAAATCTGCTTCTAACATAAAATCGGAAGAATGAATCGTATTGAATTGACTCAAACCAATGACAAAAGACACTTGAATGCTCGCTGGAAAAATGCGAATACTGTCCAGCGCATTTATTACCCCTACGGGGACAAAAAGAGATTGTTCGGTGAACTGTTCGACAGGAATATGGACTTCTATCTCAGCCGGATTCAGTGAGATTTGACCTTTGGAGGGGGCTTGGAGAGGAAGGGTTTTTACCAGGTCAGAGGTAAGTGGTTCTTTTACTTCGAGTTTGGTAGTTTTCCAATTCGACAAGGCCTGAATTAGGGAGACCGGCCCGCTTACCTCCACGCTATCAGGAGTTAAGACCGCCCTATCTTTTTGAAAATACCCTTCGCCAAAATGATATTCTGCCACCAATTGAATTGGGATAGTCGTTTGCGATTTTTCTTCAAATTTCAGGGCGATATAATTGTGGTTGACATCGGTAACTTTCAAGGAAGAAGCGACTGCATTCTCAATCCGACTTATTAATTCTGAGCGGTCAATCGAATTGGATTGAAAATGAAGAACATTCAGGGAAAGGCTTGGCCGTTCGTAAAAAAGAAAGTAGGACATCAAATTCCAACCCCTCCCCTCCAAAGTCGTTTCTACCTTTTTAGGTGGGATTTCCAAAAAAGCAACTTCCGGTGGTAATTCATAATTCAAATTGACAATCCGGCTTGTTTCGTAGGTCTTGTTTAGCTTGACGAAAAACCAAAAAACAAAGGCTATACCAATGCAAATCATCAGTATGGCCCTATCTTTTTGAATAGTTATTTTGAGTTTCTTGCCTTTAAATGGACGGAAAACCAAATGCTTGATTTATTGATTATTTAAATCCAACTGACCAATGTCCCTTAGACCCCTTACTTCTTATCCTTTGCGGAATAAAGAGCATCGGTCATCTCCTTCGAAATAGCATTTTTGGTGACCCGGATAAATGTTTTTGTTCCCACTTCGAGGGTCACAATATCCTCTTCGATTTTGCTGATTCGCCCCAACATGCCACTAGCCGTTACTACATCATCCCCCTTTTGCAATTCATCGCCAAATTTTCGCTGTTCTTTTTGTTTTTTCGACTGGGGTCGAATGAGAAACATCCAAAAAACCAAGATGATTAACCCAAAAAAAATCAGGTTGTAGGTGCCGCCACCATTGGCTTGCAATATTAAAGTTTCAAAATTTATCATGTATTTAATTTTTCAATTTGCTAAACCCGGCTGATTTTCAAAATCACCGGGATTATCTTATTAAACGATTTTTACAAGGCTGCCCTTCTTTCTTAACTCCAAACCTTCTGAATATTTGAACAAAGGCAAAATTACGTGCTACTTTTAATTAACTAAGACTATTGCTTGACAGAAGGACTCGGGACTTTCTTCTTTATTTTTTTGGTTTTTTTCTTATCCGCTTTAGCAGTTGTCTCATCGGCGATGACAAAGCCTTCAAGCATAACTTTGGTGGTAGACGGATAGGTGTTGGCAGTGATAGTAATCGGTTTGGTTTGTTTATTCCTTTTTCCTCTCGAGTTAAATTTCACTTCAATTACGCCACTTTCGCCGGGGGGGACTGGGTCTTTTGGCCATTTCGGGATGGTGCATCCGCAGGTAGAACGCGCCCCGCTGATGATGAGTGGCACTTTTCCAGTATTTTTAAATTTGTACGTGTGAGTGACTACATCTCCTTGTTTAATTTTTCCAAAATCATAGAAAGTTTCCACGAAGGTCATCTTTGCTACATTGACCGTATCGCCGAGTCCTTCGGCGGAAGCGGGGTTGCGCATTACGGAATTAATTTTACTTGCGGCTTTAATTTCCTCGACTGACTTTTCCGTAGAAGAACTGTTTTGACAGGAGGCTAAGGCGCAAATTAGTGCTATTCCAAAAATTAGAATTCTCATGGTCGTGTTAAATTTTGGTGAAAATATTTGCAGTTGTAGGATTATCAAAGAAAATTAAATCCGGATTTTTTTCAGAAAAAATGAAAGATAATATAATTCTCTACCTCATTTCTTCCAATTTTGAAAACCTCTATTTTTGGCTTTCAAAACGATGCAAATGTAGGGATTTTTTGTTGGGAATTGTGCTTTGCAGTCACAAAAAAGGGCCCGCAATTAATCAAAATAATCCACAAAAACTGCTTTCCTGTAAAAAGCCAGGGCGTCTAACTACTAAACTACCAACAACTTTTCTATTTTAGCCGCATCATTAACTCCAGCTTGGATTATTTATGGAACAACATTCGTACGATTACGGCATAATCGGCAATTGTGCCTTTTTAGCATTAGTGGACACCCACGCAAACATCGGTTGGCTTTGTTGGCCTCGGTTCGACAGTAGCTTCGTCTTTGGCACCTTGCTAGACGATGAAAAGGGCGGGTGTTTTTCAATTGAACCGGAATGGGAAACCTTCACCTCTGAACAAAAATATATTTACAATACCAATATTCTGGAGACCACTTTTCATTGCGAAGATGGCAGTTACAAGGTCATTGATTTTGCACCCCGGTTCGAAAACTACGAACGGATGTATAAGCCGCTGATGCTGGTTCGCAAAATCGTTCCTCTCGAAGGACGGCCCCGGGTTAGAGTCTCGTGCCGCCCGGTTGGCAATTACGGCGAGATTCAACCGACCAAAGTTTTTGGCAGCAGTCATATCCGTTTCGAGGGGCTGGAAACGCATTTAAGGTTAACGACAAATATTTCATTGACCTTTGTGGATGAGGAACAGGCTTTTGTTTTAAATGAGACCAAATACTTAATTCTATCGTGGGGTGTTCCTTTGGAAGCGCCGCTAGAGTCCACTGCCGAAAGATTTTTGGAAAAGACGACCAAATATTGGCGCCGTTGGGTGAAAAACACGTCCATTGAACAATTTCATCAGGAAGCAGTCACCCGGTCTGCCCTGACCCTAAAACTCCACCAATACCAAGACACGGGGGCTATAATAGCCGCCGCCACCACAAGCCTCCCGGAGTTTCCCGGCAGTACCCGTAATTGGGATTACCGCTTCTGTTGGATGCGCGACGCCCACTACACCCTCAAAGCGCTCAATGACTTGGGGCACTTCGGTATTCTCAGAGATTACTCCAATTTCGTCGAAAACATCGTGATAAGTGGGGACGGCAGGCTGCATCCTCTCTACCCCATCGGCATGGACAAGAAACCAGTAGAAAAAATCCTTCCGTTAAAAGGCTACCGGGGCGAACGCCCCGTCCGCATTGGCAACCAAGCCTTCGAGCATATCCAAAATGACGTCTATGGGCAGGTGTTGGTGACCTTGCTTCCTTTTTTTATTGACATTCGCCTTCAAAGCGCCGAAAATGCCACGCTTATAGAGAATGTGATGTATTGCTTGAGTATGATTAAGGAAACAATGAACGAACCGGACAATGGGCTGTGGGAATTCAGGGGCATCAATCAATTGCACTGCTACACCTTTCTGTTTCATTGGGCCGGCAGCCAGGCAGCCCGGAAAATCGCCCACCGAATTGAAGATAAAAAAATGGAAAAATTGGCCAATCGCCTCATTAGAGAATCGGAGGCAATGATTGAAAAGTGTTTCGACGAAAGCCGGGGGGTTTACACGCAGGCTGTTGACAGTCAAAATCTCGATGCCAGCCTTCTTCAACTCATCAATATGGGCTACCTCGACGCCAAAAGTAAAAAAGCAAAACAACACCTCAAAGTGTTGGAAGAAAACCTGCTGGCTGATTCCGGTTTGTTCTACCGCTACCGCCACGCGGATGATTTTGGAACCCCCGAATCTACTTTTCTTATCTGTGCCTTTTGGTATGTCGAAGCCCTCGTTAAGATGAACCGCCTCAAGGAAGCAATCCGCATTTTTGAAAACCTGCTAAAACACGCAAACCACCTCGGGCTATTAAGCGAAGACGTTCATGCAGCTTCCGGAAGTCAATGGGGCAACTTCCCCCAAACGTATAGCCACGTCGGTCTGATTAATGCGGCTTTTAGCATCTCCAGAAAACTCGATAAACCGATTTATCTTTAGAGTAACTAAAGGAAGATTTGTGAATTTTGGACAAGTGATTACCATAGCTACGATTGAATAATAGCTCAGTGAAACAACTATTTTCCAAATTATTTTTTTACCCTTACATTTACTAAAAAAAACAGCGAACCAATGCCAAGGAAAATTAAATCAGGCCTCATCCAAATGAGTCTCGCAAAGACCGAAGGCGAGGGAACAATGGAGGAAATAAAGGAGGCGATGGTGCAAAAGCACCTTCCCCTCATCGAAGAAGCAGGAAAACAAGGTGTTCAGATTCTTTGTTTGCAGGAAATTTTCAACACGCCTTATTTTTGCCCGGGGCAGGATTCCAAATGGTATGCCTCTGCGGAGACTATCCCCGGACCAACTATTGACCGCATGGCGGCTTATGCCAAGCGGTATCAAATGGTGTTGATCGTTCCCATCTTTGAAAAGGAACAGGCGGGCGTTTTGTACAATACAGCCGCCGTCATCGATGCCGATGGGACCTATTTGGGAAAATATCGTAAGAACCACATCCCGCATACTTCTGGTTTTTGGGAAAAGTTTTTTTTCAAACCCGGCAATTTGGGCTACCCGGTTTTTGAGACCCGCTACGCCAAAATAGGGGTCTACATTTGCTACGACCGCCACTTCCCGGACGGGGCCCGGATTTTGGGATTGAACGGGGCGGAAATTGTCTATAATCCATCCGCCACTGTTGCGGGATTATCGCAGTATTTATGGAAACTCGAACAGCCTGCCCACGCTGCTGCAAACGGCTACTTCATGGGTTGCATCAATAGGGTAGGAACCGAAGCCCCCTGGAATTTGGGAAATTTTTACGGTTCTTCCTATTTCGTTGACCCAAGGGGGCAAATTTTTGCGCAAGCATCCGAAGATAAAGACGAATTGCTGGTAGCAGAATTCGATTTGGACCTGATTGAGGAGGTGCGCTCAACCTGGCAGTTTTAGAGCAGAAAAAATATTTACAATAAATCGCTTTATCATTTTATAAACAATCAGGAT
>CAZJYF010000046.1:0-14331 GCA_964549665.1 uncultured Saprospiraceae bacterium | reverse complement strand
GAACCAATCTTGGGATACTTTGACGTAACTTGAGTGAGGTAATGGCTTCATGTCACCACATCTCTCTTGGCAAGGGTTGATATTTTTATCATCGGCTTAGAGTATGCATTGATAATATTTTTAGCATGGAACCAAATTTAAAACTAGCCCGAAAGCTGAATACCATTGCGTGGATTATTAGCGGACTTGTTTTTTTTCTAATTTTAATGATGAGGCAAATCCGGTTGGAATCGGCGTTAGATTTCAGCTTTTTGCCAGCTGTATATTCGACCTTGAATGCCGTCACGGCCTTGGTTTTGGTCTTCGCTTTGTATGCCATCAAAAATAAAAAAGTGAACTTGCACCGGAAAGCGATGTACGTGGCCATTGTCTCCTCTTTTTTGTTTTTGCTGGGCTACGTTTTGTATCATTTCACAACACCGGAGACCAAATTCGGAGGAGAGGGCGCTATCCGGTACCTTTATTTTTTCCTTTTGATAACCCACATTGTCTTGGCTGCGGTTATTTTTCCCTTCATCCTTTTTACCTTTATTAAAGGCTACACCAACCAATTTGAGCGACACCGAAAAATGGCCAGATGGGTGTTTCCGGTTTGGTTATATGTTGCCGTGACTGGACCGGTTCTGTATTTTATGTTGCGACCATATTATTAAATGCTAAAAAGTGCTAATTTTGCAGTATTCTTCGCAAACTGAAAATTTTCATTCAATGAAAAATAGATTTTCAAAAGTATTTGTTCTTCTTTCGCTTGTCTTCACTTTGAATTTGGGTAGCGTCAAGGTACAAGCCCAGTGCCCAATGTGCAAGGTAGCCGCAGCTTCCAACCTCAGGGCCGGGGGTACAGCAGGCAAAGGATTAAATACCGGCATTTTGTACATGTTTGCGATGCCCTATCTGATGGTCGGACTACTTGGATTCATTTGGTGGCGAAACAAAAGAAAAGAGGAGGATACGGAATTTTCTGAAAATTAAAGCTCCATTAAAAAAAAGCCGCTGCGATAAGGAGCGGCTTTTTTTTATAAACCTGAGAAAATAACTTGGGTCATTTACCCCTTGAAATCAACTAAACACGCCCGGCATACTGCAGCAACCAAAGGATGAAAAAAGCGAGGGAAGCCAAGATGGCGATTACGCCTAATACGCTAAGAAGCGAAACATCGATTACCAATAACACGATGCCCGCAATCAAAAATCCGATGGATAAGGCCAACAAACCGCGTTCAGAATAGCGCCGACCGTTTTTGCCATTTTTAAATTTGGCGAGTTTCTTTTCCAATTTGGCTTTTTTATGAGCCAGCTTTTGGTCGCGTTTCAAATCTTTTTTGGTGAGATTATCTGCCGACGCAACCCGTTTTCCGAATGCTTCCATCAGTTGTTTCTTTTCTAAATTAGCGGAAGGCATTTTCCTGGAACTGGCAGCAAATCCGTTTTGACAAAGCAGCAGAATACAAACCGCCACAATAGGGACGGCAAGGTAAGATCGTTTCATAAACAGTGATTTTTGATTTATTGAAAATTGGTTAAACAAAAGGTGAACAGGGTTTGAGATTTTCAAAAGTGTTGCTCATAAAATTCCACCACCCGTTCATCAACCATTATATCGCGCAATTGCAATTTTTGTTTAAAAACAATTCCCTCCAATGTTCGGCACCGACTCAAGGCAACGTAGGTTTGCCCATGCACAAAAGCCCCCTTTCCCATATCTATGATGACTTTTTCGAAGGTTTTCCCCTGCGATTTATGGATAGTTACCGCCCATGCTAATTTTAAAGGATATTGTTCAAAGGTGCCCAAAACTTCGGCATCGATTTGATTGGGGTCGTCCTTACTTTGCTTGTATTTTAAAATCTCCCATTCAGCCCTGTTTAGCTCTAACTCCTCTTGCCGGTTGCTCTCCTCGACCAAAACTTTAACGGTATCCACTTTCAATTCGGTGACTTTCCCAATGGTTCCATTTACGTATTTTCCATTTTCATAATCGTTTTTGATGAACATCACCTGCGCACCGACCCGGAGGTGCAGATTGGCGTCCGTCGGATAAAGGCGGGGGTCGAAATTGCCTTTGATGGTGGAGGGATAGGAGAATTCCGGACTATCGAGATTTGCCAATTCCCTCTTATTAATTTGGTTGACCTTCGCATTTCGGGGGGAAAGTGTGACGTAAAATTCGGACTGTTCAAAATTAGGGTCGAAACGTTCATTCAGGTCTTCGAGGTCATCCCAATCGGTTTGATTGAGGCGAACGGCTTCCAGCAATCGAAGAAAATGGCGATTTTCCTGGCGGTAGATTTTACGCAATTCCAGCATTTCTATTTCAAACGGCAGGTCGAATACTTTGGCTGAAAAAAAGTAGGGACTGTCGTAATTGAACTCAAACAGATCTTTTTCGAATTCTGTGGCAATAATCGGGGGGAGTTGAAATAAATCGCCGATGAAGACCATTTGCAAGCCGCCGAAAGGAATTGGCACCTCCCGGTTTTTTTGTAAAAACAAATTTATTGCGTCAAGCAAATCCGCTCTCACCATCGATATTTCATCGATAATGATGAGGTCTAGTGCTTTGTAAAGTTTATGTTTTCGGGTCTTTTTTATGTCTCTGGAAGAAAGCAGGCGTGGTGGGAAGCCAAAAAAGGAGTGGATAGTCTGCCCTTTAACATTCAACGCGGCGATGCCGGTAGGTGCTAAAACGGCGATTTTTTTTCGGGAGGTATTTCTAAATAGTTGGAGGAGCGTAGATTTACCCGTTCCAGCCCGCCCTGTGATAAACAAACTCTTGTTCGTTTTCTCCAATAGGTCCAACGCGTATTTAAAGTCTGCGTTGAGTTCCAGTGGTTTGTGATTTAAGAGCACGGAAGGTTGATTTGTCTTTTAACGTTCAGGAGTTCAGCGTTTTATTCCAGCACTCGCCTTTTCGAATTGCTAAAATTTTCGCCAGCAAATATAAGCAAAGAGGGAAATGCCTGTATCATTTGAATGGCTAAATAAGACAATTCAGAAAATATAAATCCTTCCCTCCTCTACGAAATATTTAATGGTTGGTCTGGAAACACTGATGGCGGAAGTGTTTTTTTAACCCCAGATAAAGAATGGCGCACGAAATCTTCCATTGCCTGAATAAGGTGAATCTACTCCAATCCATCGGTTGAGAACCGAAAATGGAAGTTATTTTCGAAAACATTTCTGACTTGTAAGACCCGTAGATTGAATTGAAATTGGGCACAAAGGTGGAACGACTTGGCTAAAACAAACAACTTCGCTCCGAACAGCTCATAGCTATTCTTTTATAAATTTCCGAATTGCTTTTTTACCTCCAATTCTCAACTCCAAAAAATAAATACCAGTATTCCAACCTGTCAGGCTTACCGGGGTAGTAGATTTGAGCAACTCGCCATGGCTAACTATGTGACCCTTGGTGTCGTAAATGATAAATTTCGCCATTTTAAAATCCCCGGTTTTTGCTTGTATCATCAGCAGGCTGGAAGCCGGATTCGGAAAAATTTGAAAGTCGCCGAATTGGACAACCTCCCGCGTTGGCACAAGACCTCCGGTCGAGACGTTGGTTTGGAAGATGCCCAGTCCACCCCTGAAATTGCCGACGAGCAAGTCTAAAATTCCGTCGTTGTTTAGGTCTGCCAATGCGGGCTTTGTTCTAGTGCCTTCCAAAAGGTCGCCGAAGCGGTCCGTCAACAGGGGGAAGGCCCCTTCGTCGAGGCTGTCGGGGTTCACTTCGTAAGCTTCCAACCACCCCAATTGGGTCCCTGTTAGAATCCAAAATTTATCGCCAAAATCGAAAAGCAGCGGTGCGCTGTAGCCGCTTGGGAAACCGGGCACTGCTGCGTCAATTTTACCAAATTCGGGGTTGTTGGGCGATTGGGCGGGTTCTGACTGAAAATCGGGTTCGGAAGGCGTTCCCTGATTGGGGAAGAAATCGATGTTCCCGTTCCGTTCCCCGATTACCAGGTCCGGCAGCCCATCGCGGTTGACATCGGCAATTTGAGGAGTTGAATATTGCCCAACATTGATGTCCTTCCAGCCAAATTGAATGGGTCCAAAGGAAAGTGGGTTGCCTGGGCCTGCCGTGTTTTCGGCGTAAAAAAGATTGCCAAAACGCTCGCCGACAAGCAGGTCCAAGTCTCCATCGTTATCGAGGTCCCCGAAGGTAGGTGCAAAAGCCCAGGAATTCTGAAAAAATTGATGAAACCCCAGCCAATCGTCGTCTATCAACTCGAATTTAGGCTCTTCGGCGGTGCCGATATTTTTGAACAAAAACAAGTGCGGGTCTCTCGTGCCGGGTGGTTCTTCCTGGAAAAAACTGAAATTGCCGACCACGAAATCGAGTAATCCGTCGGCGTTGTAATCCACAAAGGCGGGGTTGGCACCCGAACCGAAATCGAGCATTTCTTTGACCAACAAATCTTTCTGCTGCAACTCGAAAAGGGGTTCTTCGTTGCTTTGAATATTTTTGTAAAACCAGACCACCTCCTTGTCGGGGGTTGAGTTGATATTGTTGGGAGCGGCGACGAAATCTTTCAAGCCGTCATTGTCTAAATCGAGGTAAAAGCAACCCGGGAATTGAGGAATGTTCACCGCCTCGTCGTAACTTGGGAAAGCAATATCCTGGTCAATCATCCATGCAACTTCACTGGTGCCACCGTTGAAAGCCGTGATAATTTTTGGAAAAATTAGGTCGCCCATTGAAATTTCCCGCACCCCGTCATTATCCAAATCCCAGGTCAACACAGTAGAACCGCCGTGTGGATTGTTTCGGTCCTCAATTTGTTGGCCCCCGGAGAAGTTGAAGGCACAAGAATCGATGGCACCGCTGAGGGTCAATTCCGCTGCGAAAGGGGTAATGAAAAAGTTCCCCCAGCAGCCGTCTTTCATTTCGAAAATCAGGGTATCCGTAGTGAAGCCCTTTTCCAAGGCCAAATTTTTAAAAAACACCATAAAACTACCGGTGATACTTGGGGCTATAATATCCAAATCCCCGTCTGAGTCAACATCATCGACGGAAGGATAGTCCGGGCGATTGACGGGGAGGTTGGTTCTCGTTCCATTTGGCAATTCGAGGGAAAGCACATTAAACTGAAATTCGGTGAATTGCAAGCGGTCGAAAGCGATTTTTTCATCCACATACTTCCCTTTGTAAACCTTAATGCCGGGAATTCCTTCGTCGTCAGAATGCGAAAAAATATCGGGAATGCCATCCATATTGTAGTCGCGCAATAAAACAAAATTGAAAGAAGGGGGAAAATTTTCGATAAATTGAGGAGCAAAGGTGTAACGGGTCTCCCCGGGATTGCCTTCATTCAGAAAGGTAAGATGTACATTTCCCACCCTGTCAAAGACGTAGAGGTCTTGCCTACCGTCATTATTTAAGTCAACCGCTGAAAATTGGGGCGCATTTAATCCCCCGGTAAGGGGGTTTTTGAGTTGAATATTATTAACAATGAATTTTATATTTAACCGGCTGAATTTCTGAGCAGTTAGTGCTAAATTCCCAAAAAATAAAAGCGCGATTATTGGATAATTTAAATGATGGCATCTTTTCATAAGAGCGATTTTGAAGAAGCGAATTTTGGTGGTTTAATTAATAATTTGTTTCTTGTATCTTCTTGAAAAGCCTTGCAGTCTTGATTTTTCATTCCTTTCCGCAAAGCCAAAATTATAAAAAACATAAATGAATTACCGGCTCCCCTTTTCTTTTCTGTTGCTTTGTATGGCAACTTCCATTTCTTTTGCTCAATCTATCGAAGATTCGATTCAAATTTCTCCCCTCACTCCAGCGCCACCACCGGTAAATGAGGTAAATCTAGCTAATTTCACCATCGGGATGAAAGCTGGTTCACTCCTTTTTTCTTCCGGTAATTTAAACGGGAAAACAAGCATTAGTATCAACGGTGAACAAAAGCAACTGCTTTTCAAAAACGGTTTGGCAAAACTCCCTTTCGATGTAGATGCCGCTGGAAAATTAGCCTTGTTCCAAACTGAAAATAAAAAACATAAACTCTATCATTTTTCCCAACAAAAAGACGGCAGCTACCGGGTTCGCCACATTCCCCTGTGGCTTTCCATAATTCCCCCTCTAATGGCGATTGCACTGGCATTGCTGTTCAAAGAAGTAATTGTTTCCCTCTTCGTGGGCGTTTGGGCGGGGGCATTTATTGCCGGTGGTTTGCGCATCGATTCGTTCTATTATTTCTTCCGCAGTTTTTGGCAGGTAGTTCAAAAATACCTGATTAACGCCTTGAATGACTCCGGGCATTTATCGGTCATCGTCTTTTCCTTGTTCATAGGGGGAATGGTGGCCATCATTTCCCGAAATGGAGGTATGGGAGGTGTCGTTTTATCTCTTTCCAAATATGCACGGACAGCCCGAAGTGCCCAATTTACGACCTGGCTACTTGGAGTAGCCATCTTTTTCGACGATTATGCCAACACTCTGATTGTGGGAAACACTATGCGCTCTGTTACCGACAAATTTAAAATTTCCAGAGAAAAGTTGGCTTACATCGTCGATTCTACCGCAGCGCCAGTCACTGCCATTGCATTTATCACCACCTGGATCGGGGCAGAATTGGGTTACATCGATGGCGGTATGAAGCTATTGGAAAATTACCAAGGACCTTCCACCCCCTACGCCCTCTTCTTAGATTCTCTCAAGTATTCGTTTTATCCCGTTTTGACCTTAATTTTTATGTTAATTCTAATTTTTTCGAAACGCGATTTTGGTGGGATGTTCATTGCTGAAAAGCGGGCAAGAACAACCGGAAAGGTTTCCGGAATAGTTGTTGAATCAAGCGCCGCAAATGACATGGAGGACCTTTCCCCCGTAAAAGGGGCGCCGCTGAAATGGTACAACGCGTTCGTCCCCGTAGCAGTGGTGATTTTTATGACCTTATTTGGGTTGCTAGATACCGGTATGGCAACCACCTATGCCGAAATGCGGGATTCTGGCATGGCCGTCGCGTCGCATAGTTGGGGAGATGTTTGGGCGGCATTGCAGGCTTTTCTCGGAGAGGACGTTTCTTTTTTTGTGAAAATTGGAAAATTGATTGGCAATGCCGACTCCTATCTTTCGCTACTTTGGGCATCTGTCTCGGGAGTAGCGGTTGCCATCATTATGACCCTCTCTGCCAAAATTATGCGCCTCGCCGATACTATGAACACCTTGATTACCGGATTCAAAACCATACTGCCTGCCTTGATAATCCTGAGCCTTGCCTGGTCTTTGGCCACGACCACAGAAGAACTTCACACCGCCAAATATTTAACCTTTGTTCTTAAGGACAGCATCAATCCCTACCTCATGCCGGGGCTTGTTTTTACTCTAGCAGGTGTCATTTCTTTTTCAACCGGGTCGAGTTGGAGTACGATGGCGATATTGTATCCCATCGCCATTCCGACCACCTGGTCTATCTGTCAGGGGCAAGGTTTGGAGCACGATATCAGCCTCGAAATCCTGCTGAACGTCATTGCCGTTGTCCTTGCGGCTTCCGTCATGGGCGACCATTGTTCCCCCATCTCCGACACCACGATTTTAAGTTCGCTCGCCTCCGATTGCAACCATATTGACCATGTTAAGACGCAACTTCCGTATGCCCTGACAGTAGGTGCGGTGAGCGTGGTGGCTGGCAGTTTGGCAACAATTTTGGGTGGAGGTTGGCTGATTAGTTTTTTGCTGGGAATCGCTAGTATTGCCCTATTTTTTGCCATTATTTTCAAATTGGGAAAACGGGTTGAATGAGCGATGGCAGGGAAAAATGAATTCTAAAATTCATGTTTTTATTCTTTTGTTTTACAATGTTTTCTTTGTATTTTTCTGCGAAATGAAGGGTACCCAGACCAACCGAAAAGAAACCCAATCACTCGCTTATCCTTTTTAAAAACGTTCCAAAAAAAATTAAATGTTTGAACCTCGGACGTATATAGAAAGAAGAAATCGCCTGAAAAAGAAGGTCGAATCGGGTGTCGTCCTATTGCTTGGAAATATGGAGGTAGGCATGAATTACGATGCCAATCCCTATCCTTTTCGGCAGGACAGCAACTTCCTTTATTTTGTTGGAATTGACCAGCCTGGGCTTGCCGCCATCATCGATATTGAGGAGAACAAAACGATTGTTTTTGGGGACGATTTGTCACTCGATGATGTGGTTTGGAAGGGGGCGCAACCCTCTATTTCAGAATTGGCATCGGAAGCAGGGGTCTCTGAAACGGCTCCTTTTTCCAATTTGACAGGAGAATTGGAGGCAGCACTAAAGAAGGGGAGAACGGTTCATTTCCTCCCCCCCTATCGCTCTCACAATATGCTGCGTTTGAACGATTGGCTGGGGGTTCCGGTCGATGGTTTGAAAGCAAAGGCTTCCGAAAAATTAATAAAAGCAGTGGTCGAACAACGGGCTTGCAAAAGTGCCGGTGAAGTCGAAGAAATGGAAAAAGCTGTCGCTATCAGCGGGGCGATGCACGTGGCAGCGATGCGAGCAGCACAGGAGGGGCAAAAGGAAGCCCAAATAGCCGGAATTGTTGAGGGCATCGCTATCGGAATGGGCGGTAATCTCTCTTATCCGATCATTCTTAGCATCAACGGACAGACCCTGCACAACCATTTCCACGGCAATGCTTTATCCAAAGGGAAGTTAGTCCTCGGTGATTTTGGCGCCGAAACGACATCGCATTATGCAGGCGATATTACCCGTACTTTTCCGGTTGACCAGCAATTCACGCAAAAGCAAAAGGAGGTTTATCAACTCGTTTTGGAAACGGAAGTCAGGGCCATCGAGTCGCTGAAACCCGGTCTTGCTTACCTCGATGTCCATTTAGCTGCAGCCAAACAAATAGCGGAAGGCCTTAAATCACTGGGTCTGATGAAAGGCGACATGGACCAAGCCGTTGCTGAGGGGGCGCATGCTTTGTTTTTCCCGCATGGCCTTGGTCACATGATTGGTCTCGATGTGCACGACATGGAAGATTTGGGTGAGGATTTTGTCGGCTATTCCACAAGCGTTCAGCGCAGCAGCCAATTTGGGTTAGCCTATTTGCGCTTGGCACGGGCACTTCAACCTGGCTTTGTGCTAACCGTTGAACCGGGTATTTATTTTATCCCCGAATTGATTGACCAATGGAAAGCCAAGAACCAATTTACTGATTTCATCAACTACGAAAAGGTAGAAAAATACCGCCATTTTGGGGGCATCCGCGTGGAAGATAATGTGGTAATCACGGCAACGGGGCATCGCATATTGGGCAATCCGATTCCGAAAACGATTGAAGAAGTAGAGGCTTTGCGTAAAGCATAAAATGTATTGAATAGCTCAACTCCTCAACCTGGATTTTTGTTTGGTAAATTTCATTCTGTACGCCACTTCAATGTCTCCTTTCTTAATTTTTTCCAGTTTCTTTTTAATGAGCCTCTTTTTGATGGGTTTCAATAGTTCGGTGAACAAAATGCCTTCGAGGTGGTCGTATTCATGCTGAACCACGCGGGCATTTACCCCTTCGAAAACCGCCTCATGCGATTCAAAATTTTCATCCAGATAGCGCAGTTTTAATTTGGGAGGTCTTTCTACATCTCCCCTAATGTCGGGAATGCTGAGGCAGCCTTCTTCGTAAATCCAGGGCGTCCCCGACTCTTCCATTTTTTGGGGATTGATGAAAACCATTTTGATGCCTTCCTCTCCTTTTTCTTCTTCTACCGCTTCCGAGGTATCCACGATGAACAACCGGATAGATTGACCAATTTGGGGTGCGGCCAAACCCACCCCTTCTGCCTTGTGCATGGTCTCCCACATATTGGCTATCAATTCCTGAAGGTCAGGAGAATCCTTCTCAATTTCCAAAGCCGGTTTTTTCAGAACCGCCTGTCCGTATGCGTAAATTGGTAAAATCATTTTTTGATGTCATCTTATTTCCTTCGCAAGATATTGAAAATCACCTTCTTGAGTTAACTTAGTCCGTCCTTCCGTTGGCTTTCCATGTAATCCTGCAAAATTAAAACGGCGCTAATTTTATCAACCAGTTCTTTGTTCCTCCTCTTTTTCTTTTTGGCGCCGCTTTGAAGAATAATTCTTTTCGCTTCGACCGAAGTATAGCGTTCATCACGGGTAACCACTGCTATTTTTGGGAAAAGCCTTTGAAGTTTCCGCACAAAACCCACCACCAAATGAGCAATCTGTGCGGGACTGCCATCCTCGTGCATGGGTTCGCCCACCACAATTTTTTCAACCGCTTCTTTTTGAAAATAACCGGAGAGGTAATCGAAAATTTCACCGGTAGGCACGGTGTCCAAACCACTCGCAATAATTTGTAGCGGGTCCGTCACGGCGATGCCGATGCGTTTTGTACCATAATCGATGCCCATAATTCGTGCCACGGGCACAAAGATAGGAAAAAGGGGTTGTGGATTAGGCACTGAAAGCGCAGGAAATTCGAACAAAAAAAGAGAAACCGATGTTCGATTTCTCTTTTTTAAAGTGGTTTTAAAAGGGGGTTACTCTTCCAGTTCAAAACTGAATTGCACGCGTTCAAAAATCGGGATACCCGTATCCGGTTCGGTATTTTTCAAAATGATGTCGATGTCAATGGTTTCGCCCGTTTCCTTTTCCGTGCTGTCGAAAATTGCTTTGACGTAACCTGTTTCGCCGGGTTTCACCGTGGCGATCGTATATTCCGTGGTGGTGCATTCACAGGCATTAACGATGTCAATATCGAGGGGCACATCCCCCACATTTTTAAACTCATAAACATGCTCGCGCTTTTCTCCTTTTTTCAATTTTCCGAAGTCAAAAGTGCGATGGTCAAATTGCATAATCGGCACGCCCTTCAGGTTTTTCCTTCCAAACAAAGAGGAGAATTGGTGGATTTTTATGGAATCCCTTTTGAAATCGGATTTGCGAAATAGCGTCTGCTTGTCTTTGGCTCTTTTAATTTTTTCTTCCACCGTCCGGTTGCCAATTTGTATCAGCCGTTTTTCTTCAATTTTGATACTCTTCGGCCCTTCAACGATTTTAAATTCCGTGCGCCGGTTGATTTGATGGGCAATTTCCATCAGGGAATCATTGGGGAGTTTGTTGATAAAATCTTCGGTCAGCACCTCGCCCTTTTTCAAAAAGGGATATTTACTTGCCAAAGTAGAATCAACGGTTTTCGGTACCGATTCTCCATAACCTTTGGCGATGATGCGCCTTCTGATAATATTATCACTGTTGTTAAGTAGCCACCTTCGAGCAGATTCTGCCCGTCGTTGGGACAAGCCCCGGTTGTAATAATCTTCGCCCCGGGAGTCGGTATGGGAACCCATTTCAATGACCATTTTCGGATATTCCGTCATCAGTTCGAGAATGAATTTCAGGTCGGGTTCTGCAGGAGCCAAAATTTTGTCGTCATCGAAATCGTAGTAAATATTTTGCAAAACAAAGGGTTCCTCCCTGGAAATGGTGATGTATTTGGGCAGGGGTTTGAGGAACAATTTTTCGTCAAAGGTTTTGGAATCCAACAATCCGACGGTATTGAAATCTACGGTATCCGGGTCGAAATTGGGGTGGGTGGCAATCAGCCGGTAGGTCCTGTCGAGTTCCAAAGGAAAATCGAAATTGTTGCCTTTTTTATTCGTTTTCGTACCCAAATTTTTGGACTTGGCATCCCCCACCATTATCAACTGAACCGTAGCCCCGGGAATAATTTCTTTTGTCTTCTCGTCGTAGGTAGAAGCCACCAAAGCAACCTCAATCTTTTTCAGGCTTACGTTGTAAATGTCGTTGCAACAGGTCTTGCTTTTCAGCGAACGGGAACCCGGAACAGGACGATTGGAAGCCAAAAACCCGTGGTAGCCTTCCTGGTCAATCATAAAAAAGAGATCGTCCACACTCGAATTGTAGCCCTTGCCCATGTTTTTTGGTTTCCCCCAACGAACGCCATTCCACGGGCTTTGGAAAATATCGTATCCACCCAAGCCGGGATGTCCGGTGGAACTGAAATAGAGCATCCCATCGCGATAAAAAGGGGTATCTTCGTCCCCAACGGTATTGATTATCGGTCCAAGATTTACCGGGTCGCCGTAAACTCCGTCGCCCTTATAGGTAGCGTAGTAAATATCGTATCCGCCCTCGCCTCCTTCCATATCGGAAGCAAAATAGAGTACTTCTTTGCCAAACAGGTCTCCAACAGCCGGAGACTTGGCAATGTAATCGCCGTTAATACCCACCACTTCGTTGGCGGGTCCCCATCCATTGCCGCCTTTTTCACTGAGAAATATTTTGCTTTCCACCAGGTCATTGCCATCTAATTTTTGACGGGTAAAGTACATCCGCCGACCATCATCAGAAAGGCGGACATTGCTGTTGAAAAAATCGGGACGGTTGATGGTCTGTCCCAACACGGTGGGTTCGCCCCAACCTTTGTCGCCTTTTTTGGCAGTCAAAATCTTGGCTTGGTAATCTGTATTCTGCTCATCTAATTCCACTATCTCCTCCACAATGAGACTGGAATAATACATTTCATCGTTGCTGTTGACCAAAAAAGGAGAATACTCTGAGTTTTTGGTATTTATTTTTTTTCCGGCATTGGTAACCGTCACGCCCATCACCTCGCGGGCGACGAGTCCAAATTCAGCACCCGCCTTTTCATTTTCAGCCAATTCTTTGCGCACCGGGTCCGATGTCGTCGCGATAAATTCGTCAAACTCCCCGATGGCTTCCTCGTATTTTTCATTCATTTTCAAACAACGGGCGTATTCGAAGCGCTTTTCTGAATACTCTTTCTTTTTATCGCGCCGCAAAGCTTGGGCATACCTGCGTTCCGCCCTTTTGTAATCCCGCAACATATAATTCAGGTCGGCTATGTGGATGACGAGGCTTCTGTCTTTTGATTCGTCGTAAGCCTTTTCGTACCACTCCAGGGCTTTGTAATAGTTCTTCTTTTCCATTTGCTCTTCAGCCGTTTTCAACATGGTACTCAAGGTAGCCCGGTTGAGGGGCTGAGCAAAAGAAGGGGCCATTCCTGAAAAGAGAAGGATAAGTAAAAGGATACTATTTTTCATTGATTTTTTATTTTTTGATGGCTTAAAGGCGTCTAATACGATATTAAAACCCAACACATTAACGCATTTTTACAAAAACGATTTATAAATGAGGGCACAAAATTACGGGTTTGACTTCCGGTTTTTTGTATATCTTGAAGGTATAGTAAGCAGCCAGTTCAAAACCTCCCCGATAGTTGGTGGCATTGTTCAGGGAGGACAAGGTAATGTCATAACTCAGGGCAACCTTGAGGTCTTTGTAGTCCATTCCGAGCAACAATTCGGCAGCGTCACCGACGCGATAGCCCAATCCAAAATTGAGTTTGATTTGTTCTTCCGGCCTCAGCAGATAGCCCGCCCAACCTTGCAGTTGAAACTGATTAGCCGGTGAAAGATTGGAAAAATAAAAAGTGGGACTGATGGACCATTTCTCATTAACCTGGTAATTCAAATCCCCATGGGCGATGATTCGCTTTTTAATGTCAGAGCCGTCCACATTGGAGTTGGACCGGTCAAAATTGTAATTCGGCGAAGTGAGGTGCCGCAGCGATACGCCCAACCGAAAATTGGTTTGCTTGTTAATTTGAGATTTGAGCAAAACCCCCGCGTTCAAATCAAAATAATCCGTGTTGGCATCTCTGAATTGATCAAAATCAAGGCTTCGCTGACCAGGAGCTAAGGTCCCGTTTAAATCCTCTTCGTAGGTGAAGTCGCCCTGCAATTTTCGGTTCACCTGCCCTCCCTGAAAACCGACCGTCAGCACATTTTGGCTCTTTTTATCCAACACCAGATGAATGGCTGCGGAAATTTGGAAGGTGTTGGTCTCCAAATCGCCCAAGCCTGCTTTATCCTGAAAAGCCATCACGCCCGCGCCCAGCCAATGCTTTTTCTTAATCATCAAGATGGGGGCGTCGGCAAAGAAGGAAGGCGTCGAAAAAAATCGACTCGAAGTGACAGACCGGTATTGGTCGCGATAAATGCCGCCGACCCGGAAGGTTCCTTCGTAGGAACCCGTCAGTGCGGGGTTCATCGTGAGGGGAGACATATTAAATAAGGTGAAATGAATATCCTGCGCATTCAAATTTCCCGACAAGCAAATAAATAATACAAAGGTCAGAGTTTGGAATATTTTCATAAAAACCGGATTAATGGATGAGCAATGATTTACATCTATCCAAATTCTTGACGTTAGCAATGAGAAAAATAAATTCACCAAAATCACTCAACTAAGTCTTACGCCAAAAATTCAGCAAAGCTTTAAAGCCCGAAATATAGGTTTTTTGCATCACATTTTAAAAAATCGAAAGCAAGGTAGAAGT
>CAZJYF010000045.1:0-14364 GCA_964549665.1 uncultured Saprospiraceae bacterium | reverse complement strand
GAAAAAGCAGGCACCTATAATTTGAAACTTACCGTCAAAGACCCTTCCGGCGAAAGCGGAGAGACAGATGTTGAAATCCTCGTCGGAAATGAACCACCCCGGTTGGAGTGGGAATTAAAGGGCAATCGCTCCTTTTTTTGGGACAAGGAAGCGCTGGATTACCAAATCAGGGTGAAAGACAAAGAAGACGGTACCCTCGGAAAAGGCATTGACCCAACCTCCGTTTTTGTTTCCATTGATTACCTCGAAAATGGAAAAGATGCCAGCGAAATTGCCCTTGGACACCAAGCCCTGACCGATGCCTCTGTTTTCCTGCTTGGCAAGAAACTGATGGACAAATCCGACTGCAAAACCTGCCATCAACCAGACCAAAAATCCATCGGACCTAGCTTTCGCGACATTGCAGCCCGCTACCGTGAAGACCTCCATGCCGTCCGTAAACTGACCCAAAAAATAATCAAGGGGGGCGGTGGCATTTGGGGAGAAGTGGCAATGGCCGCACACCCGCAACTTGCGCCAAGCGAGGTGGAACAAATGGTGAAATACATCCTTTCTCTTGCGGAAAGGCACGACCTCGAAAAAAGCCTGCCGGTGGCCGGAACTTATATCCTGAACCATCATAAATCCACCAAAAAGGAAGGCACCTACATCCTGACAGCCTCCTACACCGACAAGGGTGCTGCTAAAACAGTCCCATTGACGGTTCGGAAAGTCATTGCCTTACACCGTCCTATCATTCAGGCAGTGGATTTTGATGAAATAAACGTCGCGGCGAAATTTAAAGTAACCGCAGGGATGGTTCCCGGCGTGAAAGAAGACCTCGATATCGTCATTGGCAATAGCGGCGGTTGGGTAGTTTATAAAAATCTGGATTTGACGGAAATTCAATCCATTGAATTGGGCGTTGGAATGGCAGCGAATTACTTTGGTGGCGGGAATATTGAATTTCACCTGGATGGGGTAGAAAATAATTTGATTGGCACCACCAAAATAAACCAGGGATTGACCGACTTCGGTTTCAAAAATATAACCACGGCGATTCAACCCACGGAGGGTATCCACGATTTGTACCTTATTTTCAAAAGCAAGGATGGGAAAAAACCGGTTTGTTCGTTAATTTTTTTGCAATTTCAAAATGTGCCTGCAGGCTAATGCCAAAAACTAAATGCCTCTAAAAATGGTGTTAAAAACAGCCCGATTTGCAAAATATTTCAGATTTGGTAAATCTAAAATCATGGATTCTTAATTTTCCAAATCTGAAAGATTTAGCCTTGATTTCACAACACTTAATGTAAAATATCATCCGTATGAAAAATTCAAAAGTATTAACAGTTAGTGTACTCCTCCTTGGCCTATCTTTTTTTGCAAAGGCTCAACGTACGCAAAAACCTGCCCTCCATGCCAAACATTGGATGGCGATTACCGGCAAACCTTTGGGAGCTTCGGCAGGAGCCACCATTTTCAACCAAGGAGGCAATGCCATCGATGCGGCTTGTGCCATGTTAGGAGCAACTTGCACCATGTGGGATGTATTGAGTTGGGGAGGAGAGACCCAAGCCTTGATTTACAACCCAAACACAGGTAAGGTCATTGGAATCAATGCGTTGGGAGTCGCTCCTTCCGGCGCCACCCCTGAGTTTTTCATGGAGAAAGGGATGAAATATCCACCCAAATTTGGGCCCTTGGCAGCCGTCACGCCCGGTACGCCCGGCGGTTTACTAACCATGTTGGCGGAGTACGGTACGATGAGTCTCAAGCAGGTACTCAAACCAGCCATGGAAATGGCAGCAGGCTACCCCATGGAGGCGCAGGCAGCTAACGCCATCGAGCGCATGAAAAAACTGATAAAAGAATGGCCCTATTCAAAGAAGACCTTTCTAACTCATTTGGGGGAAGAACGCGAAGCCCCTTACCCAGGTGAAATTTTCAAACAATTGGATTTGTTGAACACCCTGCAAAAAATGGTGGACGCCGAGACAGAAGCATTGAAAAAGGGAAAATCCAGAAAAGAAGCCATCTATGCGGCTTTTGACCGTTTTTACAAAGGAGATATCGCAGATGATTTCGTGCAGGGCGTTCAGGAACAAGGCGGACTGATTACCAAAAAAGACCTGGCTAATTGGAAAGTCTATATCGAGGAACCTGAAGTGACAAACTATAAAGGAATAGATGTGTACAAATTGACCTCATGGGTTCAAGGCCCCGTCATGTTGCAGGCACTCAATATGGTGGAGCAATTCGATATGGGATGCATGGCCTACAACACCGCCAAATACCTTCACGGCCTGTACCAGGTGATGAATATGGCATTTGCCGACCGCGATTTCTATTACGGTGACCCCTACTTTGCACCGGATGAACCGATGAAAGGATTGCTGTCCAAAGAATACGCAAAAAAGCGGTTCGAACAAATCAATTGGGAAAATAACGACGAGACTGTTATGCCCGGCGACCCCTATCCCTTTGAAGGAAAAGTAAACCCGTTCAAAGACCTACTTGAAAAGTGGAACAAAGACATTTCCCTCGCAGCACCTCCCCAGTATAATGAAAATGAAGAATTCCCCAACCAAGACCCCTTTTATTATGGAACGACTTCCATTCAGGCAGCCGACGAAAACGGCTGGGTCGTTTCTGTGACGCCAAGCGGGGGGTGGATACCTGCTGTTATAGCTGGTAAATCAGGGGTTGGCATGAGCCAACGGATGCAAAGTTTCGTACTAAAAAAAGAAGAAAACCCCTTCAACGTAGTTGAACCCGGAAAACGACCCAGGGCTACCCTCACCCCCAGCATGGCCCTTAAAGACGGAAAGCCCTATTTGTCTTTTGCCGTGCAAGGTGGCGACAGCCAGGACCAAAACTCTCTGCAATTTTTTCTGAACATGGTAGAATTTGGCATGACGGTGCAGGAAGCCGTGGAAGCTCCGAATATCAATAGCTTCCAACTACGAGGCTCCTTTGGAGAACATGAAACCCGTCCGGGTGTCATGCTAATCAACCAATCGACCCCTCCGTGGACCAGGAAGGCTTTGCGGAAAATGGGCTATCACCTGGAAGTCAGAGAAAGAACTTCCGGCCCACTCAACGCCATCTTTTTTGATTGGAAAAACGGCTCCATGTGGGGCGGGTCCAGCAATCATGGCGAAGATTATGGGATAGGGTGGTAGCGTGTAAGTTGACCGTTTTTTTTGCCGGAATGCGGGTTGTTCCGTAGTTTCGCCTCTAAGGATACAAGGTCCGGTTGGCACAAAAGCCATGATGGATGACATCGAGCATTCTTTCCCGTGGGACGTCGACTATCGCATTAAAGTGTGGGTTCCAGCCGCAGGGTTTTAGGTCTTGAAGTAGTTCCAGGGAATGAACATGGGGCAGCGGATCCACGCGGGCCATTGATGATTTCAAGTGATAACGGAAATACCAAACTCGCTCTTTGTTCAGGGTAGGCCGCCAGGCTCAAGAGAAAAGGCTGGGTTCATCCTGGTTACTTTTCGGCCCCCTTCGGGCACAGATTGGAACGCACGACCTACGCCTACCAAGAGACAAAAGCAGGGTTGGACAACTTCAATCTGACGCAAAATCTAGGATGAACCGGCAACGGTGGTTTCTTCCAATATTTGCTCGTAATAGGCTTCGTATTGAGGCAGGATTTGCTTGATGTCAAAGCGTTCGGCTTGCGCCAAGGCATTTTTTCGAAATTGCCCAAGCATTGTTTCGTTGCTAAGAACTTGAATGGCATTTTGCGCCATCTCCTCCACATCGCCAACCTCGCTAAGAAATCCCGTCTCCCCATGAATATTCAATTCGGGCAACCCCCCCGTATTGGACGAAATAATCGGCACCTGGCAGGCCATAGCCTCTAAAGCTGCCAAACCAAAACTTTCACTTCCAGAGGGCATGATAAACAAATCGGAGACGGCGAGCAATTCTTCGATGGCATCTTGCTTACCGAGGAAACGGATTTCATGACATAGTTTAATTTTTCGGCACAATTCCTCCAGATTATGTCGCTCCGGACCATCCCCAATCAAGAGCAATTTGCAGGGAACCTTATCATACACTCTTTTGAAAATTTGAATCACATCATCCACCCGTTTCACTTTTCGAAAATTGGAAGTATGCACCAAGATGTGTTCCCCGTTCGGGGCGATGGCTTTTTTGAAATGGTCTTTATCAATTTTTTTAAACCGTTCGAAATTGATGAAATTGTGGATGACTTTTATCTCTTTTTGAATATTGAAATACGCGTTGGTTTGCTTTTTTAAACTATGGGAAACGGCTGTCACCCCATCGGATTTGTTGATGGAAAACTCCACAACCGGCGCAAAAGCAGAATTACTCCCCACCAAAGTAATGTCGGTTCCGTGCAAGGTAGTGATTACCGGAACATACCGGCCGTATCGTGCCAGCAGGATTTTCTTCGCCATATAAGCCACTGCGGCATGCGGGATGGCATAATGCACATGGAGGATGTCGAGGTTTTCAAATTTCACCACATCCACCAACTTGCTGGCAAGGGCCGTATCATAAGGAGGATATTCAAATAAGGGATAATCTTCCGAAGTGACCTCGTGGTAGAAAATATTTGCATGGAAATTGAATAAGCGAGCGGGACGGCGGTAGGTGATGAAATGGACCTGATGACCCTTATTCGCAAGACCTAATCCCAATTCGGTGGCAACGACGCCACTACCACCGTAGGTTGGATAACAGACAATACCGATTTTCATACTGTTGTCAGATGATGTTTCAATTACAAAAGTAAATCAATTCCCTTGATATACACTTTTTCGGGGAGATGGTTTTTATGGCTTGTACAAAATTCGAATTGAGCAGTATTCTTTTTTACCTTTCGCCATCTAAATTCATCAAAGTTGACGGAATCGGTTCTCCAAAGGTTCAAATTTAAAATGCTTCAACCGTAGTCGCTTTTAAAGGCAGCTCTTTCAGGTTTTCGGTTTTGCTTTATTTGGATAATTTCGCTTTCCTTACAAAAAGGTAAAATGTAGAAAATGAATCATTTAAATTCACTTTTGCTCTTCGTCGCCCTTATGGGCATGGGTTGTTCTGCGAGCAAAAAACTCCAAAAATCGCTCCCCGTTCAAATTGAAAAGTCTTTTGTTTTCAATAAAAGTTTCACGGGCTTTGCGCTTTTCGACCCGGAAAAAGAGAAGATGATTTATGAATACAATGCGGACAAATATTTTACGCCGGCATCCAATACGAAACTTTTTACTTTTTACACTGCCCTTAAAATTCTGGGCGACTCTCTTCGGGTTTTGCAATATATTGAAACAGGAGACTCCCTCATTTTTTGGGGCACCGGCAACCCCTCCTTTTTGAACCCGGTTTTGCTGCAAGATGAGATAGCGTTTAATTTTTTGAAAAGGACTGAAAAGCAACTTTTCTTTTGCCCCTACGACTTCCAGGATTCGCGTTTTGGACCTGGCTGGGCTTGGGATGATTTTCCTTATTATTATCAGCCTGAACGTTCGCCCTTCCCCATCTACGGCAATGTAGTCCAAATTGAAAAAGATTCTCTGGAAGAGGGCTTTGAAGTGGCTCCTTCGCTCTTCAAAAACCACTTTCAACTCAACGAAGATTTGGGCGGCGAAGAACCACGTATTACGAGGGTGGAAAACGAAAATATTTTTGAATACAATGCCAATGCGTTCTCCTGGGAACCCTATCAGGTCGAAATTCCATTCAAATACTCGGATACCCTTTTCCTGCAATTGCTTGGGGATACCCTCCAGCGGGAGGTACAACTTCTCGATTTAAAGATGCTTCCTCCCCCTGATGCAGAAGTTCTTTTAAGCGCGAACTCGGATGACCTTTACCGGCAATTGATGCAGCAAAGTGATAATTTCCTGGCGGAACAATTGATGCTGATGTGTTCCAATAAACTCTTTGGAATCCTAAACGTGGAACAAGCCATTCAATTCGCCAAAGATTCCTTGTTTCAGGACGCCCCTGACGAACTCCTTTGGGTGGATGGATCTGGTTTGTCCAGGTACAATATGTTCACCCCCCGAACGGTTGTAAAGGTGTTACAGAAAATCCGGAAAACGCTTCCGCAAAACCGATTGTTCGACATCTTGCCCGCTGGGGGCGTTTCTGGAACTATTGAAAATTGGTACAGCGGACAAACGCCCTACGTCTTTGCCAAAACCGGCAGCTTGCGCAACAAACATTGTCTAAGCGGATTTTTGATTACTAAAAAACACAAAACACTGATATTCAGCTTTATGCACAATAATTTCAAAGGAAGTGCTACCCCCTTAAAACGCGAAATGGAGCGAATTTTACAAAATATTTACGAACAGAACTAAGCCTTCCCAAGGTGAAGCCCTAAATTCGCACCCAGCTATGATTTTGAACCTCGGAACGCTTGATACGATCACCTGTTTGCTTTTAGCTTCCTGTATCCTCTTTGCAATGATTACAGGACTGCTCTTTTTTTTTCGTAAAAAATCCGACAAAAAAGGCGATGTTTTTTTTGGAAGTTTATTATTCACCTTTGCCTTCCTCTTATTGCATCATCTATTCATCCTTTTAGGCATTTACCAACGGAACCCCCAATTGCTTTTTCTGCCTATTTATTTCACCCTCTCCTTCGGTCCGCTTTTATTTTTTTCGGTTAAACTTTGGCTCTACCCCGCATACCATTTCGTATTGTCCGACCTCAAACACGCCATCTTGCCCCTGGGACAATTGCTTTATTTTCTAATCATTTGCTTTACAGCCGTGCCTTTCAAAACCAACCTCGGACGCAACTTCTTTTCCCCCTTCTACGGAGGTGTGGAAATGCTGCTTTTCATCAGCACCTTTTATCTGTATCTCTATTCGGCCCACCGTTATATTCGATACAAAAGATGGACCTTGCGGCATTCAAAAAACCCTTTTGAAAAGCAAAATGTCAAGTTTTTAAACCGTCTGGTAAAGGTACTTTTCGTTTTATTTTGGATAAACAGCGGATACATCGTTACGGATTTTGTGGTTTACCAAATTTTAGATGTCAACCTTCACAGCTTGAAAGGATTCACCCGTTTTGGCGATTTGTCTCTTGCCGCCTTGGTCTTTTGGGTGAGTTGGAATGGGTGGAAAAATATTATTAATGAAAAAAAACATGAAGACTAGTTCTTTTACCCTTCTTGCCCTGCTCCTTCCATATTTATCCTCCTGCCAAAAGGAGACCCCCGTCACCGACCTATTCTCGCCTCCTCCTGTTTCGGAAAAAGACAGGGCTTTCGCCAATGTTTTCGCCACCCTGGAAGGGAAGTGGAAAGGGCAATTCAAAATATTCGAAGACCAAAATAGGCAACCAAAAAGAAAAGATGCCCTAAAAAACCTCCGCTTGGAGAAGTTCGACATGCTTAACCTGAAATTGGTTGGGACCATTGTAGTGGAACAAGAATACAAATCGGAAAGTCCTTATTTTCAACGGGTTAAAATAACGGATTTTTATCCCGATACGGGTAAAAAAGTCACCAGCCTGGGCGTCAATAAAATTCAGGACGGGAAAATGTGGTGCGTCGTTCAGAAGCCCAATGAAACAGTCATTCACAAGGGAACCACTGAAAACCAACAAACCATCATTTGGCAACGAAAGGAACAAAATCCACAAAAAATCGAGTACTTTCAAGAGACGGTAACCGGCAATCGCTACGAAATAATCGGTTGGGGATATTACGAAGGAGATGACTTGGAGATGATGCCAAAATTTTGGTTCTTCGGCAACTATGAAAAGATAGAGAATCGCAGCAGATAAAAACATTGAACCCCTTTATTTATTGCAAAATCTAACAAAAATTTTGACAAAATGTGTCCTTTTTAAAACGATAGCAAAAAACTGGTACATTATTTAATACTTGTTGGTTAAACAATAAAAAGGGAGACTTTCGTTAGTAAAAAGTTAAAGTACAGTTAGTTTTTTAAGCAAACAGGCTTCCGGCAAACCATTTGAACGACAATCTTTTTATTTTGCAGTGCATTCTAATTCAAGAAACCTAATCATGAGATTTTTTGTAACACTTGCTTTTACCATTCTCAGTTCGATCCAACTGTTTTCCCAGGGCATTAATTTTTTCCAGGGAACCTGGCAAGAGACTTTGGAAGAAGCCAAAAAACAAGATAAAATCATCTTTGTGGATGCCTACGCTACTTGGTGTGGACCTTGCCACAGGATGTCCAAATACGTTTTCACACAGGAAAAAGTGGGCGACTACTACAACAAACACTTCGTCAATGTTAAATTGGATATGGAGAGTGCCGAAGGATTGAAATTTCGAAAAAAACATTCCGTTTCGGCCTACCCAACCTTCTTTTTTATCGACCACAGAGATGAAGAAGTTCACATGGTGAGAGGAGCACAGCCGGCCGAAGATTTTATTCGCCTGGGCGAAAGAGTGCTTAAAGAGATGGACTACAGCATGGTTTTCGAAGAGGAATACAACCATGGTAATCGCGATTCCCTGCTCGTTTTTGAATATGTAAAAGCATTAAACAAAGCGGGCAAACCAAGCCTTAAAATAGCCAACGAATACCTCCGCAATGAGAAAGACTTGAATACTGATTTTAACCTCCGCTTTATTCTCGAAGCAACCGTCTATGCCGATTCCCGCATTTTTGACTTATTGATAAAGTACCAGAAGGAAATTGCCATGCTTGCAGGCTATCAAACAGTGAAGGATAAAATAAAGTTTGCCTGCACCAATACCGTACAGAAAGCAGTAGATTTTCAAAACCTTCTCTTGCTGGAGGAAGCAAAAGCAAAGATGCAAAAGTACGATCCGCCAGATGCGGAAGGGTTCGTCTATGAATCCAATATGAAATACTTCAAATCCACCAGCGACCACAAAAACTATATCAAAGCCTGTAAATATTACGCAAGGGAGGTAGTGGGTGGAAATGCCAAAGACCTTCATATCCTCGCAGAAGAAATCGACCGCAATTTTGACTACGATGAAAAGTGCATGAAACTAGCAGAAAAATTTGCTAAAGAAGCCGCAGAAAAAAGCGGCTTGTACAATTATTATCTCACCTATGCGGCTATTTTGGTTAAGAATGGCAAAAAGGACGAAGCTTTGAAGGTTGCCAATAAATCGTTGAAATTAGCCAAAAAATCGGGACAAAGCGCTGAGGTCGCCGTGCGCCAATTTATCAAGAAAATAGAAGGGCAACGTGGGTAGGGAAGGGGGAGAGTAATTTGAATTATTCACCGTTGGGAAGTCCAACAAGGGCTGCCATTTTATTATTCAATTTCCATGAAAAAAGTAATTATTCTATTTGCATTCACCCTTTTAATCGGGTCGAATGCTTTCGCACAAAGCGGCATTCAGTTCAATCACGCTCCCTGGGAAGAGGTCTTAGACCAAGCCCAAAAAGAAAACAAACTTATTTTTGTCGATGCCTACACCACTTGGTGCGCCCCTTGCAAAAAAATGGCTAAAGTGGTTTTCACCCACGAAAAAGTAGGTAATTTTTACAATGCCAAGTTCATCAATGTAAAAATGGACATGGAAGAAGGAGAAGGGGTTGCCTTGTCAAAAATGTACCATGTGATTGCTTTCCCCACTTTACTTTTCATCGATGACAAAGGCGAAATCATTCATCGAAAGGTGGGCTATCACAACCCTGAAGAAATGCTCGCATTGGGCGATGAAGCCTTAGACCCCGATAAGCAATTGGCTTCATTGGAAACCCGCTATTCGGAAGGAAATAGAGACCCTGAATTTCTCTACAATTATACCTTGGCAAGATTTGATGCCATGGACGGTAGCCATACCTCCATTGCGGAAGTTTATCTTGAAACCCAAAAGGATTGGGGCACGGATAAAAATTTAGGCTTTATTTATCGCTTCGTGGAAGACCCAGACTCAAAGATGTTCGATTATCTGGTTGAAAACAGGGCCGTTTTTGAAGAAAAATTTGGCGAACGGGCTGTAGTAGGAAAGATTCAGAATATGGTACAAGCTAGAATTTATGAAACCGAAGAACAAGGAGGAGAAGTAGTGCAGGTGGCTGAGCGGCTTTTCGGCAAGGTTTATCCCGAAGAGGCTGAGTTGATGGTTTCCCATTTCAAAATGATGTACTACCGGCAAGCCGGGCAGATGGACCAATATGCGGAGGCTGCCATTGCCCATTATGATAAATTTCCGGCTCGCAATTGGGACGAACTAAATGAAGTTGCCTGGTCATTTTTTGAAAAAATTGACGACAAAAAATATTTGAAGCAGGCCTTGAAATGGTCGAAAACCTCGGTCGCAATGGAAAGCAATTATTACAACAACGATACCCTCGCTTCCTTGTATTTCAAACTTGGAAAGAAAAGAAAAGCTTTGAAAACCGTCGAGATAGCCATTGCATTTGCAAAAGAAAACGGGGAAGATTATTCGCTGACAGAAGAACTATTGGAAAAGATAAAAGCGATGTAATTCCCAACTTTTCAAGAGGAAGGGGTAAACAAAAAACCCGAAATGAGCTTCCGTTTCGGGTTTTTTGTTAGGACGACTAAAAATTTTGAACGGGAATATAAATCTGGTATTTCTTTCGCTTTGGGTTGGTCAATTTGGAGCTGCGAAGCCAGGGATTGTACAACTTCAACATCCGGTAGCTTATGCCATATTTGGCAGCAAAGTCGCCCAGATTTTCGATCGCAGAATCCACTTCGACGACATTGTATGCGTCAAGGGCAGGGTACAAATCTGTCTTTTCCAGATAAAAACCAAAATCGCGAGGACGCTGAAGAACCTCTTTGAGCGCAACGATTCGGAATACATATCGGGATGTTTCTTCGTTGAGATTGAGGTCGTAATAGGAGGATGCCTTTTGTAATTCAATCTCCTTTTTCAAGTGGGTTGCGCCGGCGTTGTAAGCTGCAGCTGCAATCGTCCAACTGCCGAATCGTTCCTTCAAAAATTTGATATATTTAGAGGCAGCCTGTGTTGCTTTTTCGAGATGGTATCGCTCATCTATTTCGTTATTGATTTCCAAACCATAGTCTTGGCCTGCTCCTTTTAAAAATTGCCAAATGCCCTTCGCCCCGGTTGGTGAGGTGGTATTGCGAAGATTACTTTCGGCAACTGCCAAGTATTTGAAATCGTCCGGAACGCCATTTTCTTTGAGTATTTTTTCAATGACCGGGAAATAGCGGGCAGCACTTTTGATATTCAATACCGTACTCGAGTGCCAATAGGAATTCACCGTCAGTTCCCGGTCGAGGCGTTCGAGAACATCGAAATTGTCCATCGGAAGGGGTTCGCCGGCGAAACGATAGGGTTTGGACAAATTTACAGGTTGAATAACTTGGGGAAGGGAGGCCTCCTTGTTCAAATTTTCCACCGTATTCAAGGATTTTGTTTCCTCTCCGGAGTAAGAACTAAACAACGCGAAAGTGAAGAAGGCAGCGAGAATCAGGGTGTATATATTCAGGGATTTAGGCATGGTACGCAATTTTTTATCATTAAAATATTCTGAATCTTTGGTAGTAACGATATTCCAATAATCGACCTTTTACATTTATTTCGAAATTGACCATTGTCCGATAATGACCAAAGTCCTCGCTAGATTTTCTTCCGGGCTCGTTTAAAAATAGGCACGGTCGAACAAGGTTCGCCATACATGATGCTTTGGGCAAAAGGCCGCAATTTTCGGGTCAATTCCACATAAGCAGCCACCGGTACGGGTTTGTCACTACATCCTTTTATTACGATTCGCTTCCCTTCGTATTGGGAGGCATCCAAAGCTGTCAAGGCTTTTTGAAAAGCCAATTTGTAAAATTCTTCTGCGCTTCCCTGGAAGATATTTTTTGCGAAGGGTTCTGCATAAGCTGTCACCAACATATACGCCCAAACGGGAACTATTGCATCGGTCGAACAAAAAACCATTAAATTCTTCCCTTCAAATTGCTTCCAATCGAAGACTTGCAAAGCCGCCCTAAAGTCTTTCTCCTTCAAAATTAGTTCCATAAACAAATAATCCTTCAAGTCAAAATCAACCACCTCTCCTTCCGGGAAGTATTCTGCCAGGTTGAAGGTAATCAGGCCACTTGCAGCCACTCTGTTGACTAAATTATTCATAATTCCTAGTTAAATGGTTGGTGTATCAATGCGGCAGAAAGATAGAGCATGACTTCAAGTTACGCCCTGACTTGGCATCACTCCTCCTCCTGATTGATTTTCGCCTCGCCAAATTGAAAGGTAACTTCCTTTTTATTAAATGATTCTTCGATGGGGGCTTGTTCACCAATTTCGCTGTCCGGTTCTTTGAAATCTTTGGGTTTGGGTAAGTCCTTCAGGCTTTTCAATCCGAAATAATCCATAAATTTTGAGCTTGTTCCATAAAGCAGCGGTCTGCCCGGCCCTTCGCTTCTGCCCAAGATGGAAACAAGCTCTTTTTCCAATAGTTTTTGAATCGAATAATCGCAACCCACCCCACGGACGCTTTCCAACTCCCCCTTTGTCACGGGCTGCTTGTAGGCGATAATCGAAAGAGTTTCCATAGCTGCCCTCGACAAGCGCTTTTTGGTGGTTTGTTTTAAATAAGTGGCAAGCACCGAATGGTAAGCACCTTTTGTCAGAAACTGATAACCATCTGCGATTTCCACCAATTCGATGCCAAAGGCTTCCTGCCGGTAACGAACAATCAAGGATTCAATAGCCGCTTCGATATCTTCCTTTCGAAATCCCGTTTCAAAGGTTTCCCGGAGGCATTTCAGAATTTCATCAAGAGTGATGGGTACATCCGTACCGAAAATTAAGGCTTCAATATGTTGGGTTAACTGTTCCAATAGTCGTTCGTATTTTATGAATCCAAATCATGGTGATTTTGAAAATCAGCATATTTTAATCTCCGTTGGTAAAGAAGGCAAAATACAAATTTTATCAATCTCCAATGAGACAGCTTTTTGCAACCACCTTTTTGAAAGCCAAATCTTGGGTCAAACGCAAAAAGGTGAGGTGGTTGTGGGAAGGATTTTTTTGAGGGGAAACATCCTGAAAATAAAAATCGGCAAATCCCTCAAGGCCCTTGAGCTGAAAAGCAACATTTAGCAGGCAATTTACTTTAGTGCCGGACAATTGGGGATGGAGGGTGCGATATTTCTCAATGATAAGCCTGCGGTAAGTTTGAAGTTGTTTTTCGGAAGGGCGGTCGAATTTAATTCTGTTAATTTCCGGATTGGAAACCAAATATTCCACCATGAACTCATCGCCGGATTCCAACGGCATCCCATTATCCAAAACCATAAGTGGGGTCGCTTCTAAAGAAGGCGCAGCAGAGTAACTTCTATTGTTTGCCACAAAAAAATAAGTGATGATTGGAAGGTTTTGAGCGGAATCAAAACGCACCATTCCAACCGTTTCACTCTTCTGTCCATTATCCAGGATCGCTTGTCGATCTTTTTGGTGCTGGTTTTTAAATTGGTTCATACCAACCAAAAACAAAGTCAGCACTAAAGCAAAACCCCCAAAAAACAACAGCGTTTGCCCAAAATATTTCCGTTCCATTTTTCTTCGCGCCCGGTTGCGAGGCGTATCGGCTTCTTTGTTTATTTCGAAGTAATAAAACATTTTGCCTCCCTTCCGTTCCAGGCGTATTTCACACAATTCGTCATTGATGAAAAAGGAATATTTTTTGGAATCCCGCACCCTGAAATCTATGAGGATTATCTTTGCATTGCAGTAAATGAGAAGATGCCCGGTTTTATTTCCATGGAACAAACCGACCCGGTGATTTCTCTTCACATCACCCACATAGGTCCAGGTAAAGTGGCTCAATTGCTAAACGTTGAGTGAAATCTTCGGAATTATATCATACGCAAAATGATACGACCAGGAAGGGTAAAAATTCAATTTGGTGAGGATTTTAACAAAAGTACAGCAAGGAAGTAATGGAAGAATTTCTCAATCCTCTTCCTCTTTATCTTTCATTTTGTCCATTTTTTCTTTGGCAATTTTCTTCAATTCCTCCGCTTTCTCGCGGGCGAAATCCCATTCTTCTTTCAGGGTCTCTTTGAGTTTTCCTGCTGATTCTTTAGCCGTATCCTTTGCTTTTGTCATCAATTCAGAGGGTTCGCCGACTTTCTCAGTGAAATCTTTTTTCAGAAGTTCGCCCGTTGCCTCCACCTTTTCTTTCACTTCTGAAAATAGCTTGCCGGAGTCTTCTTTGAGGGCACTTGCCACTTCTTTTAAATCCCCGGTAGCATGCTCAACGGTTTCCACGACCGTTTTTTTTGCTGTGCCGAACATCCTTTTTAAATAATCGCGAATCATGGTCTTTGTTTTTTGATTTTGGCCCCTTGACAAAGGAACTTATTTCTAATGGGGTTTGAAAAATGTTAAAAAAAAGTCCGCGCCGTATAGCAACGAT
>CAZJYF010000044.1:0-14438 GCA_964549665.1 uncultured Saprospiraceae bacterium | reverse complement strand
CAACTCCATATTTTCCAAAACAGGGCTTGCTCATTTTTCATGTGGTCCAGCATGGCTGCCTCGGCATGTCGTTGGATGACAGGGTCAATGGTAGTGTAAATTTTCAGCCCATCTCTGTAGATGTCATAAGAAGTGCCATCTGACTTTTTCCGGATATCATCCGTTTTGAGAAGTTTTTTCAAATATTCTCTCAACTCCATTCGAAAATATTGCGCCAATCCTTGGGTATGGGTTTTTCGTTTGAATTTGGAAATATCCATTGGCAACACCCTTAGTGAGTCATATTCCGAGCGGGTGATTAAATCGTTTTTAAGCATTTGTTTCAAAACCACCATCCTTCGGTGTTGCACCAATTGAGGCCGGAGTTTGGGATTGTATAAGGAAGGGTTTTTCAACATACCTACCAAGGTTGTGGCTTCCTCTATACTGAGTGAATCCTGCGACTTTCCAAAATAGGTTTCTGCTGCTGCTTTGATGCCATGACTATCGTAGAGAAAATCGAATTTGTTCAAATACATGCTAATGATTTCCTCTTTGGTATATTTTTTCTCCAGGCGCACCGCAATGATCCACTCTTTCAGCTTTTGAACCACCCGTTTTAATCCGGAAGCTTTCCGGCCGGTAAACAGCAATTTTGCCAACTGTTGGGTGATGGTACTCGCACCACCGGAGCTTCGTTGCCTCAGCAGAAAAGTTTTGAAAAAAACTCGTCCCAATGCCTGCACATCGATCCCACAGTGTTGGTAATAGCGCTCATCTTCGGTAGCTACCAATGCCTGTGCAACAAAGGGGGACAGTTCGTCAAAATCTACGGCTACCCGGTTTTCTATAAAATATCGTCCCAAGACTTCGCCATTGGCTGCATAAACCTCAGAGGCGAGTTCGCTTTTGGGGTTTTCCAGGGTTTTGGGATCAGGCAGATCTGAAAACGAGAGACCAACGAACAATAGGATGATGCTCAAAACCGATGCAGCCAATAGCCTCCACATCCATTTTGTGATCTTCTTGTAAACGGGCAAACGCAATTCCCTGATTTGTTCGGGTGTAAGATTGCTGTCAGACATATTCCCTAAGTTTTATTTTCCAATATATTCCAGTATTCTACAAGTTGGAAGAGGGTTGTAAAGATAAAAAGAAAAGTTTCATACTTTTTTAGAAAAGCTCGGGTTTTCATCCTTCTTATGTTCTTTGCCCAAGGCCAATTGGCTGTAAAATTGCAAGCTATTATGGATGAGCGATTCGTCGCAAGTTTGATTTATTAACGCCTGTCCTACAGGATTTATTAGGGTAAAATTTATGCGTTCGTTTTCATTCTTTTTGTCTTTAGTCATCAGTTCGATAAGACCGGGATAATCATTTTTGTTCAAAGGGTAAGTGCCGTATATCTGCAAAATGAATTGGGCGATTTTCGCTACTTCCTGAAAGGGCAGGCCTCCAATTTTATGGGAAAGCCAAGCTTCGCAAATCATGCCTATTGAAATGGCTTCGCCATGCAAAAGCGGACGCTGGCCTGCCAAAGCAAAACTTTCAATGGCATGACCGATGGTGTGTCCGAAATTCAGCGCCTTGCGAATGCCTTTTTCAAAGGGATCTTCGGCGACAATTTTCTTTTTTATCTCCAGAGAAGGCAGAAGAAAGGCTTCCCAGTTCACTTGTCCCAAATCTTCAATTTGCTGCAAGACTTCCCATTGTCCGGCATCTGCAATCAAGCTGTGTTTGATGATTTCAGCAAAACCACTTCTGATTTCCCGCTCCGGCAATGTTTTTAAAAAAAGAGGCTCTATAAAAACGGATTGTGGATTTCGAAAAATGCCGATGCTGTTTTTGATGTGATTAAAATCAATGCCCAATTTGCCACCGATGGAAGCATCCACCTGTGATAGAAGCGTGGTGGGAAGTTGAATAAAATCCATCCCCCGTTTGAAGGTAGTGGCACAGAAGCCTCCCATGTCTCCAATGACCCCTCCCCCGAGGTTGATGGTCAACGAACGCCGGTCAAGCCCAGCCTGCATCATCTGATGCCAAATCCGTTGGCAGGTTTCGATGTTTTTATGTCGTTCCCCGGAAGCGATTTCAATGACAGTAAAATCACTTGAATTGAGCTGCTGGGTGAAAATTGGCAAACAATGACGGCGCGTATTTTCATCGAGGATGACGGCAATTTTGGTGTAATTTCTTTGCTTCAAAAACTGCTGAGCCTTCTCCCCGAAACCTCCGATAAAGATTTCGTATTCTTTCAAATGAATGGAATCCATATTAATGTTAAAAAATTATTTTGCAATAATTGTTACACGAAGCTAACCCAAGAAATCACAAATGTGCAAAAGCGCGCACGGGAAACGTTCCAAAAGCCTTCACCTTCGGTGGCACGGCCGAGAAATAGAAGGGCTTGTCGGGGATCAATTCGAGACTGCGCATATGCTCTACAATCGGAATCTCCGCCCCCAGCAAAGTGGTATGCACCGGTCTCGTTCCATCTTCGGTGTCATCAATATTGTAAGAGTCAATGCCGACCAATTTTACCCCGGCTAGCTTCAAAAAAGTGGCGCTATCTGCAGTCAGGAAAGGATGATTTTCAAAATATTGGTCCGTTCGCCAAAGTTTCGCCCAACCTGTCCGAACGAGTACTGCTTTTCCCTTCAGGTCTTTTCCCTCAAAATAGGAAGCGTCAATGCGTCTCGTCTTTCGTTCCGTAGCGTCTATCAAAATTGCCTCCAAAAAAGCTATATTCTCCAACGGCAATTCCGACAAATCTTTGCCATCTGCAAAACGGTGAAAAGGGGCATCGATGTACGTACCCGTGTTGGCTACCAATTCAATTTTTCCAATTTGAAATTCGGTGCCTTGGTCATAGTATTGCTGGGATGATTCCCTGCTCAGAAAGTCGCAGATGATCGGGGCAGGCAATCCTTTATAAGTAATCATGCCGTCCTCAATCGAGTGGCTAAGGTCAATCAATGTTCTATTTTTCATTTGAAACTAAACTTCGGAGGCAACACTTACACTCCATGCTTCCGGCTTTTCAGAAAATAAAACTTTCGTTCTACCCCAGGTACTAATGAATAATTCCGATTGCCGGTAAGTTTCAAGAGCAGTTTCGTTTTCCCAAATACTGAAAGTGAAAAAAACAGTTGGCTGCTTCGTGACCTGCAGTAATTCAAGGTGATGGCAGCCATCAAAATTTCTAATATAGCCTTTATTTTCTTCAAAAATTTCCCGGAAATCGGCAATTTTATTTTTCTGAAAAGTCATTTTTACAATTCGTTTTATCATCTGGGTGGTGGAGGTTTTTTTTTTGCGAAATCTTTCAGATTTAGTAAATCTCTATTCTACTGAACATTAATAAATGCAAAAGTGTATTTAACTGATTATCAAAATTTTATGTTCAAAAGGACGATTATTTCTTTTGAAAACGCTCTGATAGCGGTGAATTTATATTCTCCGAATGCCCGTCACCAGGTAAAAATGTTCGTCTGGCAACTGGAGAATATAAATTCTCCGCTATTCAGACGGTTGCAAAAACCAGATTTCATTGTGGAATTTATGCTCAATAATATTATTCAATTGACAATCAATTTTTTACACTTTAAAAAAATATAGTGTTCAGTAGAATAGTAAATCTCTAATTCATTGCTTTAAAATTTACTAAATCTGAAAGATTTCGCAAATTGATGCTTCTTTAAACGTGAAAATCGATCTGGACCGCATCTCCCAAGTTCAATCCTAACATGCTGCTCGCCTTACCCATATTGATGGCGATTTCCAAATAATTGGTCGAATTGAAAAGGCAAAGCGGTTCGCCCACTGGAACATCGTGATAGTACACACTTAGTTTTATAATCGGGTCGTTTCGTTTGAAAAACAGGGCGAATTTGCGTTTATTTCTTATCTGTTCAAATAGTTCTTTGGATATGTTGACCACCACATTTTCGTACGCGTCAATATGAATAACTGTCCCGCGAATTTGCAACGGACTGATGACCGGTTGCAAGGTAATGCGTTGAACGATTTCTTCAACAGGCTGCCCGATTTCTTTTAAATCCCCATTGCCTGCAATGTGCTTCACTACGTTGGCAAAAACTTCAGTCAGCGGGAAGGAACTGTTGTCCGTAAGTTTCAACGCAAAAACCTCTTCGGGCTGTTTGTCAAACAGAAGCGAAAAAATACCGTTGTCCGGGCCGACAAAAAAGTGCCCCTGATGTCTAATGGCCAAAAGGGTCATTTCATTGCCGGAATAGTTGTTTACCCCGACAATATGGATGCTGCCTTTAGGAAAACTCTGCCAGGCATTTTTCAAAACAAAAGCACCTTGAACGATGTCGAAACTTTTTATAGTGTGTGCGATATCGATGATTTGTAGGTCAGGATATTGTTGCAGCAAAGTCCCTTTAAGAACAGCGACATAGTAATCATTCAGCCCAAAATCGGTAGTCAACGTAACGATCTGCATTGGAGAAGTTTAGGGTTGGCGGACTAAGGTACCAAAAGGGTTTGGCAAAACAAAAATCAATCGCATGGACAAATATAAGTCAACGATTCTGCCAAATGGAAAATGGAGAATTTAAAATTGTCAAAATTCTCCCATTATAAAAAATGCCTCCGGGAACCATTGACTCAGTGACCTTGTAAAACCCGGTCAATCGCCTTCAAAACCTTCTTTCCTCTCGACCGAAAACCCGCGCTGGAATAGGGCATTTGGTCCTCAATAATTATTTGCAATTCCAGCAACAAATCCGGTTCCTTTTGGCAAATATTTAAAAGGACGGTCATGGCAAAAACCTTCACGGCGACGGTTTCTTTTTGCGAAGTCAGGAAGTCAAAACAATGATTCAGGGCCAGCCCTTCCAACTCTTCGGGCACTTCAATGCCGCGCAACACCTTGACCGTATTTCGCTTCACCGCATCGTGCAAACCGGGTTTTCGTAGGTTTTCAATAATCTTTTGCAAATGAGGTTCAACCAACTGCGGATGCACTTCTACGCAATGACTTACCACCCAAGCGGAACGCTGCGACACGCGGTTTTCATCGTTCAAAAACAAATCCATTAATTCGTCAAAAAGAGGCTGAGAGTCCCCGATGTAATTTGCGATTTTTACCGTTTGCGCTTTCGAATGCTCTTTTAGAATTTCAGCTCGAATATTCAAATTTCATCTTTTTTATTCGGATTGTAATGAAAAGAAAAAGGAAAGACAGTGCCTCTCTTAAAGGGTCGGCCCATTTGGTCGGTAATGTCTTCTCCGGTGAACTCCAATTCAAGCAAAATGGCATCTGCACCGGGCTCGATTTCAGCCTGAATGGTGGCGGGGACCGTACCTGCTTTGGGACCAAAGCGAACAAAACCTCGGCCATCGATTGACTTCCAATGGCCCTTAGGACCAAGCAGAACGAAGGTGTATTTGTTGCCTTCAATTTTTCGCAGCCAAATGACGGGGTATCGGAAGTCGTAGGGACCCCATTCGTTGACGAGGATGTATTCCCTGCCACGCAGATGGTTTTTCGGAAGGAAGGCTGGAATACCATCGGAAAGTTTTTCCGGGGCGTATTTTTCTGCGGAGGAAGAAGCGATCGTTTGGAGTTTATCGGCTGCGAACCGCTTGACAATTGCATTCATTTTTTTATAAGCAGCTGCATCTTTCCAACCATTGTTTTGGTAAACGCGGTTTTTAACAAAATAAAAATTAGGGTTGGGGTTTTGCTGCAAAAGCAAGGATTCAAATTTGTAAAAATGATTGGCATCATTGACGACAACCGAATTCGATGAACTGATTTTCAGGGGGTTGTAAACATTGTTAAAAACATTAAACCCGATTTGATAATCTTTGCTCGACACGTCCTTGTTTTTTGAGTAGCCCCAATCTTTGGGTTGGTCTTTTCTTTCCCACAATTGAATGCCGATGGTATCCTGTTCGAAATAATTAGAAACAATAGCATTCTTCTGCCCATGTTCGATTGCCACTCCAAAGTGGCAGTCTTTTATTTCATTCTCCAAAATCAAGGTTTTCCAACTGTACCCGCCCCAGAGGCCATAAGTGCAGTCATTCATCTTGTTTCCAATGACTTTATTTGAACTAAAAGTGACCTCCACGCCGTTGGTTGGGGCGTGGGAAAAATCGTTGCCAAAAATCAAATTGTCATTGCAACCACCTTTTCCCGAATCCATCGTCGTTTGCCCGGCCCACAGGAAAAAGCCGTCACCGGAATGGGTCGCCGAGTTGTAGGCGAAGATGTTTTCATTGCTTTGTTCATAGACCAAAATACCCGCCGAATCTTGTCCCCTGCTATAAAAGCCATGACTGTATCCCCGCACGTTCCAGTCTAATTGGTTGTTCATCACCCTATTGTGGCTGCTCCGATACAAACCGATGCCGATGCCGGAATTGAAGTTGAAGGCATTGTTGTAAAAGAGGCCGCCATCGCAACGGCTCAACATCAACCCATTTTGCCCGCCGGTGATGTGGACGCCTTTCACGAGGGCATTTTGACAATTTTTTAAATAAATGCCCGCCCCGTATCGCAGCCATTCGTCCCCGTCATTTTGGTGGTAACTCATCCAATCGGAAAGGTCTTCTCGCTCGCGGGTGCTTCTGAGTTTTTGACGGTAGTTGTAACTAAAGTCGCTATTCAAGATTATCAGGCTATCGGATTTTTCACCCATCAAGGCAACTTTGAAACCTCGAACGGTTGCGTTTTTGATGGTGACGTTTTTTCCGTTTTTCACTAAAATGGCCAGTCCGAAGAATTTATCCGGCTCTTTTTTTTCATTTGAACCGACAAGGACGGCCCCATTGAAATCAACCGTGATGTTATTGCCTTCAATTAGCAGTACGGGGGTGGTGAAACTATCGGGCGCATCGATGCGAAAAGTGTCTTTTCGAATGGTAATGGACTTGGAAATGGTCATTCCGCTATGGAGGTCTGCTTCCTTTTGTAAAAAAGTGCAATTGGTCAGAAGGAATGGAAAAAGGGCAACAAAAAGGACAGATTTGCGCATGATGACCATTCTTTTAGCAGGTTGAAATAAAGAAATTAGCTTATCACCACAAAGCACGCAAAGTTAAGCAATGAACTCAAGAAAGGTTTGCCGGCAATTTATTTCTGGACCGTAAAATTCGGATGACCCGGAATAAATAATTTCAAAAGACACCCTTAAATAACGCGCCGACGAAAAATATATAAAATAGTACCAATAGCACTCCTTCCCACCGGGAGACGAGCCGGGAGACGCTGATGATTGCAAACATGATGGTCACAGCGAACATGAAAGGGAGGCTGAAATCAAGCACATTTTGTGGAATTGTCAATGGTCCAAACAAGCGGGAGATGCCCATCACAGCAAAAGAATTGAAGATATTGGAACCCACCACATTGCCCACGGCGATGCTCGTTTTTCCTTTTCGGGCTGCTGCAATGCTCACCGCCACCTCCGGAAGAGATGTGCCAAAAGCAACTAGACTCAAAGCTATTAATTCGGGTTGTAAGCCTGCTAATTCCGAAAGTTTTTCAATGGCATCAATGGTCCAATCTGCGCTAAAATAAACCATCAAGCCACCGAGTACCAACAGCGCGTAAGCTTTCCAACCCGCTTGCGGCCGGGCGTCTTTGTGCGTTCGTTGCTCCCTTTTGAAAGAATTGACCAAGAAAATGAGCAATGCCACCAAAAATATGACCGTCTCGAAGATGGAAATTTCTTGGTCCCAGCAGGTAAAGCATAGAAAAATAGCGGAACCTACCAGAAATGGCACATCGATATCAAGGACCTTAAATTCCAGATGGATTTCTTTTGCAATGATAGTTGAAAGACCCAAAACCAAAAGCAGGTTGGTGATGTTTGACCCGACCACGTTACCCACCACAATTTCCGATTCACCGGCAAAGACCGCAGCAATAGACGAAGCGAGTTCGGGCAGTGATGTGCCAAATGCAACGATAGTAACCCCAATGACAAAGGGCGAGATGCCGAAAGAAAGTCCAATTTGTTCCGCCGCATCCACAAACCAATCGGATGACTTCAACAGAATGCCCAAGCTAAGGCAGAACAACAACAAATAAAGCAATAATTGCAGACTCATTTTCAGAATATCAATGGCCAGAAAAAGTGGGCCGTTTGAAAAGGGAAGAATATAATAAAAACTTCCAATTGCCCGGCGAAGACCTGAATCGGGCGCAAAAGTAATAGTTTTTGGACTTGAAAGAAGTTTTAGAGCGTTGAAAAGAAGTTGATAAATTTAATGATTTTCCACAAGTTCTAATTTTTATAATTTCCGAGTCATTATTCTCAAGTTCTTTCAGAGGTCTAAGTAAAATAAATCGCTTCACAATGCAAAGTGCCGGGTGACCTTCGTTCTTTGGGATAATGACCACTGGTTATTATTGGTCAGGTATTAATTAGTTCAAAGAAAAAGCCTCAAAATATTTGCACTCCCGCATAGCCTTTTGGTAGAACGCCGTTTCCGCATAATTTTCCTTCAGGCGGTTGAAGGCGGTGAGGTATTGTTCGGGTAAATGAGGGATGTAATTGCAGCATTCTTCGGGTTGATAGAGGTCGCTGAGAAAGTACATTTTCTGCTCACATTTTGCAACCATGAAGGTTGCTTTGGCAGCCAATTCGGGGTTGTGGGCAAGGCTGCGGGCTTTTTCAAAATAATAAAAAGCTTCAGAAACATCGGTATTTTCGCGGTTGCCAAAGGGGAAGGCGGCATTGGGGAAAACCCCGTCTTTATACTGGCTCAAATTCGACCAACTCGAACCACTGCGGTAGTAATCCAAGGCATTCCATGCATAGCCAAAATAGCTCATATTGTAAAAAGCAAGGCCCAGGCGATAATAATAGGGTGCGCCTTTGTCTAGACCCCCTCTGGCTTTTATTTCCAAATCCAACAATTCTTCCAGCAATTCGCCTTTGTTGTAAAGGGCAGATGTGTCGAGGGCGTAGTGGCAATCGATGCAGTCGTTCAAAGTTTCCCGAAAGGGGTTGAATTGACCGTAATCGTCCCATTGCGTTGGCGGGATACCTTTGAAAGCTTCTAAAGCTGCTTCGAGATTATTTTCACTCATCAGTAGGGAGGTTTTGATGTCCCAAAGGTCGTTGGTGATTTTCTCTCCTTTCGGGCCTTCCGTCAGTAGTCGTTCGAATTGGGTTTGGTTCTCATCCTGGGCGACGGTTAGGATATCTTCGAGGATGTCTTCATGGGGATTGGGGCGTAAATCGTTCAGAGAATGGTAGCAAAAAAAGGCTTTGCCCGGGTGCCCTGCTTCTTTGTACAAAGCCGCCATTTTATCTTTCAACAATTCTGGGAAGTCCTTGTATTTTCGATACAAAGGGTTCTTTTTCAGTATGTTGTAAACGTCTTTTTCTACTTCGCTGTCCACTTTTTCAAGGGCAGTAACCCTCAATGCCAATTCAAATGTGGCGAGTTGTTCCTTTAACAAAGGGTCATTCAACCCTTTTCGGATGGTTTCAAATGTTTTGTTTGCAGCGTAATAGTCGCCCGCCAAAAATTCGAGATAGCCTTCGGACAGATGCCACAGTTGTGGGCGGGTCACCTTCCTTTCTTTCCGGCACTTGCGTGCAAAATTTTGAAGCCGGATGACATAGTCGCCGGCATATTTTTCGGGTAGGTCAAAGAAGCGTTTGTTTTCGGTTTTCCGTGGGTTGAACTTCAAACCCAAAAGGTTCTTTTCCATCTTTTTCATCTCTTTGACCAGCAATATTTCCAGGTTTTCGTCGGTGGGGTTCAGTTCATAAATTTTTTTCATCTCCTCCAATGCTTTACTTTTGGCAACATTGGCCCGCATCGCATATAAAGTAGCCCTTTCTGCATCGTCCTGACAAAGCAGCAAGCATTGCTTCCATTGGCTGTCCGTTTTGATGTAAAAACTTCGGAATGCGGATATTCGTTTGCTTGGGCAGTGGCGGAATATTTGAGCATACAAATAAGAGGCTTCCACATTTTTCCCCAATGCCCGCAAGGCCCCCGCTTTGTGCCCCAAAATCCAAAAAGGAAGAATGCTTTCCTCCATTTTGCTGGCAACTTTATCTACTTTGGGCATCAGGTCGTCATACAAACTCAGGGTTTCCTCGTAGTCTTTGGCATAATGAGCCAGGCGGATAATTTGGTAGGCGTAGCGAAGCCGGATATAAGCCGATTGGGTCTTTCGGAATTGCTTCCTTCCAACACTTATCAGAAAGCGCATAGTGCTGAAATCCCTTTCCTTTGCATCCCAACCATCCTGACCAACGACATGAGGCTCGCATCGCTTGGCAAAGATGAGGTAATCGATGGTCTCGAGGCATTTTTGCTCCAGCAAATATTCGGCGAACGAATTTCCTTGCAACCGGTAGGGGACGGGCAGGCTTTTGCTTTTTGCGGCGGTTTTCAGCAATTCCAAGTCTTCGATAGGGGCTTTGTAAATGATAAATTGGAGGTCTTTTTTTTCCACTAAACCGCAAAAACGCTCTTCCCATTCGGTGAGGTTATCTCTGCTTTTGACGTCTTGGGCCGATTTGAAATATTTTTCAAAGATGTCGCTGAAACTCAGAGCGAAGGGTGCAAAAGCAGTTTCCTTGTCCAAAATATCGAGATTGACGAAAGAGTAGCCGTGGAAGCTAGGGTAATAAGGACCGCAGGCTTCGGATATTTTAGTGGGGAAAAGGAAGAAAAAAAGGGCAAGGACGAAGGAAAGCCCTGTTGAAATGACTTTCGGCAAGGCAAACTTAAGTACGTCAGTAAATATACCAGGTACTTTCCAAGGGGTTTCAACCCCTTGTGTTGCAATGACAAGGGGTTGAAACCCCCTGGAGTGAAAGTGTTGCTTATTTATATTCATGTACTTATTTTGAAAAACTCGAAAGAATCTCTTCCATTTTTTCATGAGGAAAGAATTTAATGGTAGCGGTATCCAAATGGTAAAAAGCGACCGTAAGGTTTTGATTATCAATTATTTCGTTCATGAAAGAAGCCGTTTTTTGAAGTTGTTTCACGGTGACCCCTTCCAATCGAATCACGTCGTGCCGATACAAATAATGCCCTTCAAGGTACGTACTTTTTACCACCCGAAAGTGATTCGGATTGATTTTTAAAAATCTCGTTTCGTCGTTCAGGTTTTCCTCCCGAAGGTTGTTGAAGAGTTTTATCATTCTTCCATCGCGGAACAGAACGCCCCATGCAAAAATGGGCAGCGCTATGTCCAATTTCAAGGGATATTTTTCAAAATCAGCAAAGTAGGGACGGGCAAGGTCAAGGTCGAGAATGGCGTTTTTTGTTTGCGGATCTTCCACATCCCCCATATTGTAGAACATCAGCATCCCTTTGTCCACCGGGGGGACGCCTGTTTTTTTAAAAAAGCGGACTTGGTGGAGGCGGATTGTGGAAGAAATGAGGATTCCCTTGCTGAAATGATTCCGCAGCCTTTTTAAAAGTTCGAAGTACTTCTCCTTTGTTTTAGGCGACCAATCGCAATCGAATTGGATTTCTTTGAAGCGCGAAAGGCGCGGTTTCTCGGCGAGAAGATTGACTTTATTGGAAATTTTTTTTGCCAAATCTTCCAGCTTATCTTCCTCCAAATGGCGCAAGGTCCGGTTGGTGATAAAAACGGTGGGAATGATAGCGATATCTGGCAATTGGGAGGAAAACCGAAGCGAGGCTAAAGGAACGGGTTGTTTCTTTTGTGCATCCCAATCTACATCGAAAAATTTTAGGTACAATTTTTTCACTTTGAGTGAATCGAGGTACCTGGTTTCAAATTCAGTCAGTTGGAATTCTGTTTGCCAATGATAGAAAGAAGGAAAGACTTCCCGACGGGCTCGTTTGGTACAATTGGAAAACAAAAGGGCACAGACGCAAAGGGCTGGAAAAAGTGTTTTCAGGTTCACGATATTATTTGTAATTTTGGCAACTTTTTGAAAAATGCATCTACTGGCACAACAGGACTCCAAGCGCATAAATTTCACGCGATAGAATAAAAAATTATCTTTTTTATTATTTGGTAGCCTGGAAAAACCAGACCGAAAAAGTTTAAATTTCGGAAGATTGGAATAGGTTGTTGAGGTAAAAGGAGCTTTTTCATTTTGAATAATTAAGCAACTAACGAAGTTTTTCTTACCGGACAACTTCTTTTCTAAATCTTCCTTCCGATATCAAAATTTTTGCTAAATTTAAGCAACGGTTTGAAAATTCAAAGCCGTGTCCTGACGAGCATTATGAAGTATTTTTCAATAAAAAACGAAAAAGCCCATGATAGCGACGACAAACTCTCTGCATGAAGCGCTTCAAAAGTACTTTGGATTTGATCAATTCAAAGGACATCAGGAGGAAATTATCCAAAGCGTCCTCGATGGCAAAGACACTTTTGTAATCATGCCCACAGGTGGAGGGAAATCTCTTTGTTATCAACTGCCTGCTTTGATGATGGAGGGAACCGCCATCGTCATTTCTCCGCTCATTGCGCTAATGAAGAATCAGGTGGATTCAATAAGAGGGCATAGCCAAGCTGACGAAATTGCCCATTTTCTCAATTCCTCCCTTACCCGGGCGCAGATGAAAATAGTGAAGAGTGACATCAGCGAAGGAAATACCAAATTGCTTTTCATTGCCCCCGAAACGCTCACCAAAGAGGAAAATATTGAATTTTTCAAAAACGTAAACCTCTCCTTTGTAGCAGTGGATGAGGCCCATTGCATTTCCGAATGGGGGCATGATTTCCGGCCGGAATACCGTCGCATCCGCACGATGATTGATTCCATCGACAAAGACATTCCCATCATTGCCCTTACCGCCACCGCAACGCCCAAAGTGCAATCCGATATTCTCAAGAACCTCAACATGAACGATGAAATGAAATTTGTCGAATCGTTCAACCGCGAGAATTTGTATTACGAGATTCGTCCCAAAGGGAAAAAAGAACAGGTCTTTAAGCAAATCATAAAAATCATCAAGGGCATACCGAATCAGTCCGGCATCATCTATGTGCAGGCTAGAAAATCGACCGAGGAGATAGCAAAAGTTTTGAACGTCAATAACATCAAAGCCGCCCCTTACCATGCGGGTTTGGATGCCAAGACCCGTTCGAAGACGAAAGATGCTTTTCTAATGGAGGATATTGACGTAATCGTGGCCACGATAGCATTTGGAATGGGCATCGATAAGCCCGATGTTCGCTTCGTCATTCATTACAATATTCCGAAAAGCATTGAAAATTATTATCAGGAAACCGGCCGTGCGGGCCGAGATGGCTTGGAAGGCAAATGCGTATCTTTTTATTCTTACAAAGACATATTAAAATTGGAAAAATTCCTGCGCGACAAGCCGGTAGCAGAGCGCGAAATGAGCGCTCAGTTGATGCAGGAAGTGATGGCATATACGGAAACGACCGGTTGCCGGCGTCGCTTTTTGTTGCATTACTTTGGAGAAAGATACGACGATTCCAGATGTGAGGATATGTGTGACAACTGCCGCCATCCAAAGGAAAAAGTGGATGTCACCCAAGAAATGCAGCAGGCCTTGCAGTCCGTTGTTCAGCTAAATGAAAATTACAAAATCAAAACCCTTGTTGATTTTGTGACGGGAAACAAAACCAAGGAGATGATGGATTTTCGCTTCACCGAACGCCCTCTTTTTGGCATCGGGAAAGAAAAAGGGGAAACTTTTTGGAGTTCGGTTTTCCGCCATGCCATGGTGAACGATTTCCTTCGCAAAGACATCGAAACCTACGGCCTGTTGAAAATTACAGGCAAAGGGAAATCCTTTATCGAGAGCCCCGTCCCGATAAAAATTCCGATGAACCACGACTATTCGGAAATGGACGGCGACTTTGATGAACCCGTTGGCAGGACGGCTGTCCTGGATACGTTGTTGGTGAAATTGCTGAAAGATTTGCGCAAAAGTGTGGCAAAACAAAACAACGTTCCACCCTTTGTCATCTTCCAGGACCCCTCCCTCGACGATATGGCAACCCAATATCCCATTTCGATGGATGACATGGCCAAAATTACGGGGGTGAGTATTGGCAAAGCCAAACGGTACGGAAAACCCTTCGTTGAATTGATAGCCCAATACGTCGAAGAGAACGAAATAGACCGTCCGATGGATTTCGTGGTGAAACAGGTAGCCAATAAATCGAAGGTGAAAGTCAACATCATTCAGGAAATAGACCGAAAAATTCCCCTGCCCGATATCGCCAGTGCCAATTCGCTGACAATGGAAGAACTCATCCACGAATTGAATGCCATCGTCACCTCCGGAACCAAGGTCAACATCGATTATTATATCGAAGAAACCGTGGATGAATATTCCAGAGAAGACATCTACGAATATTTCATGGAAGCCGAATCCGATTCGGCTGAAGATGCTTACCGGGAATTAAAAGAAGATGACATCACCTTCGAAGAAATACAATTGATTCGAGTTAAGTTTCTGTCGGAAATGGCGAATTGAGCAGG
>CAZJYF010000043.1:5814-14633 GCA_964549665.1 uncultured Saprospiraceae bacterium | reverse complement strand
AGATGATTGCCAGACAGGATATGGCCGTTTTCTTTTTCATAATTCCTTTTTAGGGTAGATGCTTTGGTCAATCGAGTTTAATACCTGCCTTTTCGAGTGCTTTTTTGATGGCGTCTATTTCCGCCTGCTGTGCTTCGATTTTTTTCGCTTGCGATTCGATGATTTGCTGTTGCTCTTGTATTGCCTGCACGGCAATAATGCCGAAACCAGCATAGTTCATCATATAGGGTGTTTCCCCTTGTTCGGTATTAGAAGGTGGAGAGATCAGTTCCGGGAATAGTTTTTTCACGTCCTGGGCAATGAACCCTATGTTTAATTTTTGTTCAGGGTCAGACTTAAACGTGTAGCTTTTTGCCTGTAACTTCATCAGGGAGGGTAATATGGCTGTGAGCGGACTGATTTTGTCTTTGAGGCGGCGATCTGAGATGGCGAAGTAATTACCGCTGGCATAATCGAAATGTCCAACATTACCATTGGTATTCCACATCCCTAAGTGCAGGGTAGTTGCATTTTGAGTAAGCCCCCAATATTGACTAAGGTTTTTATGTTGTATTTTTATTCCAGCAATATTGTGTCGAACGTGCAATTTATACAGACCAGGATCAGTCGTTCCAATACCTACATTACCTTGGATAATAGCTCCTTGGGGAGGTGCAAATGAACCAACATAGCTAGGGCCGACGGACAAGCGGCCACTCACGGTTAATTCATTTTTAGGGTCATTGGTGCCGATACCTACCCGGCCATTCCCCTTTATCCTCATCAATTCCGTCCCATCGCCATTCTTGCCGCCTGCATAAAAAACATGGCTGGAGGCAGCGATATCAACGTGGTAATTCAATTGGCCACCGGACACCCCAAAGCCGTAATGTTGGACAGTACTCCCCCCATCCCAGAGGGTTATTTTTGGTTCTGTGGCACTTGGAGAGATGGAAAGTTTGCTTAGTGGGTTAGTGGTGCCGATGCCCACATTGCCTTCCATAAAATATGCGGGACCACCAAATGTCGCAGCATCGTTAGTCATGTTCAAGGTGAGCGGCCAGAAACTACCATTTTGTACCCAAGTGGTTGAGTTGTTGCCACTACCGGTTAAGAAAAACATTGTATTCGAATTTTGATGTATCATCCCCGATTTGTTGTCTGTGTCCTGTAAATAAAGCGTTGGGGAGGCATTATTTAATAATAAATTGCCAGTCGTTTCTACATTGCCGGCTGAATAGTATGCGTTGCTTCCATTGAGGCTCCATGGACTGACCGGCTTCCAGCCAGCATTGTAAAAATTTAATCTACCCTGGCCGGTATTAAAAATAAGCAGGCCGCTCGCTGGCCCGGAAAGGGCATTTTCTTGGCCTTGCGTAAGGCGAGGAATCAGCAGTCCCTTCGTAGTGGACTTGATATCTAAAATAGCAGAGGCATCCGGGCTGGTCGTGCCGATGCCCATGTTGTTGTTGCTCTGCGCATGGAGGATATGCGTGCTGCCCAGCAGTAGCCATGCGCCAATCAGGCAAGGGACGGTATTTAAGAAGAGATTTTTCATAATAGTATTGAAATTTAAGTGGTTTCCTGGAATGGTGAATGATGAACGAGTGCTATTTTGCCACTACCTCTACGGGTTCTGACAGGGTCATATTTCCGTCTTTGTAGTAGGTGCGTAGTTGATAGAAATAGTTTTTTTCGGGCTCTACATTGGGGTCAACAAACTCCGTTTCTTTCCTCAGCAATTCCGTGAGCGGTAAGAACCTGCCGGTCGCTTCTTTCCGGTAAAGGATGCTGCCTTCCACCAAAGGGGGAGCCTCCGGTTTCCAACTGATGGTGGCCGTTTTTTTTCGCTTGTTGTAAGTGGCTTTCAGCTTTCGGGGCACGAGGTCTTCGCCTTGGTTGGGGCGTGTTTTGACGGTGTACCGGTTGGAGGGTTCAGACGTATTGCCAGAGATGTCTTCGGCGGTTATTTGATAGCAATAGGAAGCATCAGGTTCGAGGCCGGTGTCTGTATATTCGGTGATGGTCGGCGATAAAAAGGCCCCTCCAAGGGTGGTCCATTGGGTGGTGTCGGATTCGAGGCAGCGGTAGAGGTGGTACCCTTTCAGTTCATTATCGATGCTGGGCAGCCAGGTTATGGTAGCGGTGTCGTTTTTAATTTCGAGCTTAATGATGGTTGGGGAAATAGGGGCTATCACATCAGGCATGATGGCGCTTACTATCTCAGAGCGCTCACTCAGGTTGCCATAAACATCGATAGCTGCCACTTTGTAGAAGTACTTGTTTCTTGCCTCTCTTGGCAATGAATCCAAAAAGGAATTGGCAACGATAGAGCCGCCGGAAACCAAGGCGAAAGGGGCTCCAGGTTTATTAGCCACGGAACGGTACACTACATAGCCAAATAAATCGGGTTCCCACTGCTTATTCCAGCTAATTTCGATGGCCCCCTCAAATGGGGTGGCAACCAAGCCGGTAGGTACGGCAGGCGGAACTACATCGTTGACGGTCAAGCCCATTTTAGTGGAAGCCGATCGAGTGCCCAAAGCATTGATGGCCTCAACATAAAAAAAGTAATCGCCCCATTTTTCGCCCGCAACTTTAAAAATGTATTCTGTTTGGCTGGCAGGGAGCATGCTTTTATTGACTTTTTCGAAAACGGCGGATAAGGAATCGCCCACAAATACGTCATACCCAATGATGTTTTTGCCATAAGATTCGGCCCAAGTCACCTGGATATCGCGGGGGCCGGTTCGTTCGGTCTGCAAATCCGAGGGAGGCGGAGGCGGTGTTCTATCTATGATTTCAATTTCAAATGGAGGGGAGACTTGGCTTTCATTGCCAAAGAAATCAATTCCTTTTAATTGGTAAGTGTATTTTTTGCCGACTAAATGGTCCCCCTTGCTGTAAAAAAAACGGGGATAGACCAGTTTTCCTTCGTCATTGGTAGTTTGGGAGGGAATAGCAGGGTTCGCATTTATTTGTTGGCTCTGTTGTCCCTCATTGGCCCTAAAAATATTGACGGCGAAATAGCGGGTCTCCTCTGGTTTCCAGAACACATTCACCTGCGTATCCACTTTCTCATCAACGAATACCTCGATGCCCTTTGGTGGGTCAATGGGTTCAAAAGGTTTTGCCACGATGGGATTCGAAATGCTCACCAGATTCTCTTTATTCTTTTTCAACTGGGTGACTTTATAGCGGTATGTTTGTCCGTTTTGCACCGTTTCATCCCGGTAAAAAAGGCCTAAATATTTGGCAAAATCATTTGACTCCACCAGCTTTCTGCTCAGCAGAAGAAGGGTGAATGGGTCGACTTTTGACAAATCGTTGTTTTTGATATAATCTTCCAGAAAGTTGATGGCATCATCTTGCTCATTCGGATCCAGTTTCAATGCAGCCAATTTTTTTATTGGGGCTGTGTTTAGCAATACCCAGGTGGTCCCATCCACTTTCTGACGATAAACATGGTAACCTTCTAGCGCTCCGAAGGCAGGTGTTACCCATTTGAGCAGGATGGCATCGCCAGTACGATCATTGCTGACGAATAATTGTCCGATGGTTCTATCCTGCGCATAAGAAATGAGGTGCAGTACCATAAAGCATCCAATCAATTTTATCGAATTCAAGCTCTTCATCGGTGTTCCCTTTAATAATATTTTAAATGAGTTTTTCCTTAAAAGGAAAGGAAAATGCAGCTCTAATCACCCCAAACAGGATAGCTTCGCCCCCTAGACTGCCGGCCAATTCATTTTTAGGAAAAGTGGCTATTAATTCGCCACCGAGGTATAAATGCAAGGCATTGATATTGCCAAAAGGACATAAAAAGCCAGAAAAATTGACACCGATATCAACGCCTATTCCGACCAAAACACCTGCACGCACGAGTTCCAGTTCTGGCTCAACAGCTACATCGATAATGGCAACCATGGCTGCATAAGCATTTACATAGCCATAGAAGGTGCAAACCTCATTTCCAAATCTATCAGTCTGGGCAAAAGCTGCTAATACTAAGCCCATACCTGCTCCGATATTTAAGGTGTTTGGATCCTTTTGGTGTAATTCAAACCAACCGATTCCACCCCAACCGGCTGGGCAGGTCACTACGAAGATTGGGAATTTTTGATTTCCAATCTCCAAATCTATTTTACCGGGAGACGCTTGAAAATGGATTTTTCCTTGTCCGCAAAGCCCTTTCCGGGGCGTTGGAGGCTGGGGCCCTATGGCAGCAATTGCTTGTGCCTGAAAGTCACCTATAAAGGTTTTAGTTTTTTCGGTATAGGTGATACACCCTTTCCCTTTAATGAAAGAGCCATCCGTCGTCTTAGGATGAGGTGGATTGCCCATACCCACATCCACCCTGAGCAAAAACTGCCCAAAACTACCTTGGCCACCGCTCATTTCTAATACCCCCTTAATCATCGTGGCCATTCCATCATCGAGGTCAATAAGTGGATCCAACCCGATATCTTCCGCTCTAATCTTCAGCATCATTCCAAAATCTATGGAGTTGTCCACCCGATAGTTTGTGATGGCAGAAGGTGAAATTTTATTTATCCAATTGGGCAAAGCAGGCTTGGCGTGAATATTTAATAAAGAATCTGGCCATTCGATGGGGAATAGATTGGGTAAGGGCCACATACACGAAGGGTTCCAACAAACGCCCGGTAGCTCTTCTATAATATGACACCAGTCCTTGTTTGGGTAAGCGTCAAAGAGGTAGACCCAATTGATGGTATCGGGAGGTACTAAGCCGGCAACTATTGAATTCCATTCAGCCGCGGACAGAATTTTCCGCTCGTCAACCACATAAGGTCTCACAGGTTTCTGAGCTTTATTTTGCTTATCGATCCTCTTGAGTAAATCTCGTTGTGAATCCTTGGACATATCGCACACGCCAGGAGGAAAATTAGGAGGAAAAGAGGGCAAATTGCATAATCTTTCCTCGTAGTTTTCTACTTGCTTGATTAAGGCGTTCATTATATACGGGCACCATTCATTCGGAAATAAGAGTTCTAAATGGGCAAAAGTTTTAATGTTGTCAGCTTTAAGCCTATCCCAAGTGGCAGGAGGGATTTGGGGGACTTCCGTTTTCATTAAATTCCAATCAGGCTCTGGAAGGGCTCTCAAAACAGACCGAAAAGCTTTCGGGTCGAGGTCACGCCATTTGCATAAAAAGGAAGACAGGTTATTGGCTTCGGCTATCATTTTTAATTTCTGACAGGTCGTCAAAAATTTCCAGACTTTTTCTGGATCTATATCTTCCGGATTGACTCCGCCAAGTTGAACGAGCGACTTAAAATCCGCCCCACATTCCTTCTCGACATCGTGACTCATGTTCCAATACACCCTTCCACCTATTTCAACAACGTTAAAATTCCCCAACAAAATCTTTTTAGATGGCACAGCAGTAGGTACGGGGGTTGAGCTTTGCTTTGGGATAGACGAATTACTTCCTGCAAGAGCTGTAGTCAGAGTTCCAATTTTATCATAATCCGCCTTGTTTGCCTGGTAGGTCAATTCAAATAATCCAAAATGGATATCCTCTTTTGTCCCGATAATCATCTTCGTGGCAATACCATATTTAATTGGCTTTTTTATTTCAGCATTCGCCATTCCCATGAAAACATTTCCCCACTCCGGGTCTCCGGTTTTATATAATAGTCCTCCTTTCAGAACCCAAATTGCATTCGCTTCAGCTAACTTTAAAGCAGCGGCGGCACCAACACCAGCTCCTACTGCTGCCCCTGTTTCTGCCCCCTGTTGCTCATTTCCACCTTCATCAACCGATACTCCCTCATTTTCACCATAAGTGCCAACACGTATGGTGTCTGCTCCTAACAATGCTCCTATCCCTGCTCCGGCTCCTGCCCCAAGGCCGGCCCCTAGCAATCCGAGTCCTGCGCTTTTAGGAGTAATCGGATAACTCATATAAACAGGGATAAACAGGGCAATTTTACCTCCTTTCAATTCCTTTTTCCCGCCTTCTTTATACTTGCCCCAATATTTGTTTTTCCCGTATTTGGCTGTCGGCAGCCAAGCTGGGTCGTCTTCCTGCCCTTTGGGTATCCGTTTTTCATCCGTATAAAATTCAGCCGTTGGTGCGCTGGCTGTCGCAGGGTTTACTATGGCCATGTTTTCATCGCCAAGCACCATATGCGTAACAAAATTGAAGGCATACGCATCCCCAAAAAATCCTGCGGCAATACCATATAATGTGATTTCAAACTTGTCATCAAACTTGCCGACAACATTGGTAATACCCTTCGCCCCTCCTGGGGTTCCGAAGCCAATTTCTCCATTTCCCCAGATCTTAAATCCGGTGACATTGGAGATATCGATTTTTAAGGCTTCCCATTCCATATCAATCACCAAATCCAGACGCTCGTGGTCTTTAAAGACGGCTTGTTTCACCGTCAACACAAGGCGTAATTCTCTCGAATCCCCCCGTATGGTAACTTCTTTATTGATAAGGTCATCATCCAGAAAACTAGCCTGCAAACCATTGTTATCAAACGGCATAGTATAAGAGAACTCTCCGTCGGGGTCTAATAAGGGGATATAAACAAAGCCTTTAATGAAGCAATCGGCCACCGCGTTATCTTCCAATTTCAATTTTATTTCCCGGATGTTGTCTTTGAAAGTATTGAAAGCAGCAGAAGGCCCTGTGCTTCCCGTAAATGCTTTGCGAACATTGCAGTCCAGCCCAAAGCCATCTATCCAAGCATAGAAATCATTGCCAGCAAAAACCTGGAAATTAAAGGACTGATCTTGCATCAGGACGATTTGCTTGCTGCCATCGAATGCGATTGGAAACAGGCAATTGAAATCTTCGAAATAGATGCCTTTCCAGGCTTTGTCGTTGATTTTTTGTGGAGACTCCTCTTCGGAAAGATCGAAGATGGCAGTTACGGCATCCAATTGTATGGTGGTGTTTTTCACTAATCTAATATCAGCGTCGGGACCCATTCCAGATTGGGTGAAATAATAGGGGTTGTCCGCATCCTGGAATTTATAGACCACCCGGTTCCCACTCGTATCCACTACTTCAGTAGGCGTAATCAATTCCCCGTCGAGGGTCATCGTCAGGATATTTTCATACAAGGCAAATTTTGTGTGGGAACCGCCGCTGGCACCTGGGGAAGCACTGGAATAATAGGTCATTTTAAAACCATAAGGATCGAGCAAGTCAAAGGATTTTTCTTCTACTCTAACATGCGCATTGAGCAATTGGTAGCGATTGTACAGGATAAGCGAATCCATGGACTGCACCACCGGAGACCCGCCTAGAGTGGCATGTGGGAATTGCCACTTCACCTGGCCTTGCAGTTTCAGGTCGTCTTTTTCCACCACCACATGGGTCGCATAAAAATCTGCCCGGCCGTAGTTGTCCAATTTGTTCGGGTCGCCAGCGGGATTGCCGCTGTTGTCCAAATGAACCAGGAAATTGTTCAAAGGCTCGGTAATGATACCCTGTTCCAATTGCCAGAAATCCTGATAAGGCCCAACGATGATGTCTTCAAAATGCAGGTCAATTTCCTCTCCGTTCTCCCGGATTTGCATCGTTCCAACACCGGATATTTTCTTTTGATTGTTGGGCAGGTCTTCATTTTTTGTCAGGGTGAGCACCGTGATCATATTTGGGTCGGGGTTGCCTGCCTTGAATTTCTCCACCGCCGGAGCCGAGGTAAAGACCCGCTTTTCGCTGATGGCGACTTCCTGTTCCTCTCCGCTGTTTACGCTGTAAGCCTTCACTTCCCAGGCATAATGTTCCTCTGCCGGCAATGGGTACACGCTGGCTGGCAAAACCTCCGCGGCGTTGGCCGGCAAAACGGGCGTTTCCACCTCGTACCAGACCGGGTTGAATTCCAGCGCTACTTCCGGCGCCTGACCCTCTAACAGCCGGACAACTTTCAGCTTATAATAAACCTGTTGGTTTTGAAGGGCATTGGCGGGGCGTTCCCATTGGAAGGTCAGTTGCTTGGTTACACTCACCCGCTCATCCAAGGCCGGACTGTTGAGCGGCACCATCCCGTTGGAGTTGACCCCGTAAAAAAAGGTGCAGACCGGGGACAGTCCTTGGTTTTCAAAAGTGGAGTTACCCTGCACATCCATTGCTTTTATCCGGTAGGCATATTTTTTACCTATTTCCAGTGGGAGTTGGTCCGGTCCGTAAAAAAAGGAGAAACCCATGACGGGTTCTTCGTCCAATATTTTGGTTGACGCCCCATTTATGGCGTCGTCGGGGTTCATGCCAGGCAGCACTTCCACGATGCTCAGTTCATAAAGGGTTGGGATGGCAAAGTCTGCGTTCGATTGCCATTGGAACAAAATGTCCTGGTTGCCCGCAAACACGGGTATTGTTGACCCGCAGGCAGGGGCAACCAAGGTGGGAGGGTAATTTTTGCGCAACAAGCGGGAGGTGCAGTTATTGAGTGAAATCGCAACCTCCGGGCGTTTGTAATCGAATACTTGTACACAAAAAGTGTATATCCCTTCCGGGAGTCCCGACCCGCCTTGTTGCAATGCTTGAGGGGTGATGCCATTTATCAGCAGGTGGTTGACGCTCAGGAAATTGGCCAGGTCGCTGCCCGAAAACAGGTTCGCACCTGGGGAAAGGGTGATCATCGGGGGCATGTAACTGGGGTTCGTCACCAAAGAAATGCCATTTCCTTCGATGGAAACTTTCAGCCGGACATCGAGGAAGGCTTCGTTGAAATCATTCAGGAACAAATTGACCGCCAAGCGGTCTGAGCCCAGCGTCGTGAATTCCGTCAGGTAGGTCGTGGTCGGCGGATTGATTTGAATATGGGCCGTGACCGGATAAACCTGTCCTGTGGCTG
>CAZJYF010000043.1:0-5714 GCA_964549665.1 uncultured Saprospiraceae bacterium | reverse complement strand
ATTACCGTTGACTCATTCCCCTCCGAGATGCTTCTGGTGAAATTGACCGCACCGTTGAGGCTGGTATTGCTTTTCTTGAAAAAGACATTGTAAAACAGGCTGGCATTGTAAAAATTTGTGGATTGGTCGGTGATATTGTATTCGTCATGAGCATTGGCGTTCTGGTAGCCGAGGTTGAGGGACAGGGTTTGTTTCCGTTCGGCAGCGCCGAAATTGTAGTTCGTCACCAGGTTGTAGTTGGTCGAAACCTGGAACAGGTTCAGCGAATCCGAAAGCTCCTCTTTGGTGACCAGCAAGGTTGAAGAATAATTGGAGTAACTGACGTTAATGTTGAGCTGGTCGCTTATGTTTTGGCTGTAATTGATAGAGCCGATGACCCTTTTTGTTTGGTTGTTGAGTTTATTGTCCAGGTTGTTGCGCTGGAAACCCAGACTCCCCCCCAGCATAATCTTACCTTGTTGGAGACTGGCATTTGCATTAATGGTGTAATCCTCCAAATCATTTTGAAAGTAATAAGAACCCAGGGTCGTATAGTCCGGTGCGATGCGGTTGTATTTCAGACCGAGGTTGTAATTGGAAAAGCGGTAGTCCAGGGAGGTTTTAACGCTTTGGTTGATTTGGGTGGAAATACGGGGGGTAAAGAGGCCGCCCAGTTTGCCATAAAAGCCCAGATTGTTCCCGTCTGCTTTTTCACTCCTGCGGTCACGGGTAAAGGCGCTGCTGGCCCAATCCACTTTCAGGGTGAGGGAGTGCCAGAACTGGTATTGTCCGGAGATGCCCAACACTAGGTTGTCGGCAGGTGTCACGGCATCGTTGCCAAAAGGCGCTTCGATACTGCCAAGCACATCATAGGCCCGGAACCAAATGAAGTCTAAATAATTGACGGCCTGCTTTTTTCCAACAATCCCCAACTTCAAACCGTAGCCCATGCGGCGGAAGGACGGCCCCGCCTCTTTGTCTATGACATCAACCGGCTCAACCGGCCGCCTCAGCCGCCCGTACATCGCGCTGATGCGGAGGTCAAAAAACCGTGATTTGAGGGGTGGCGTCATTTCTACCCCTGCGCCCAGGAAAAGGTGGCTGTTTAAGGTAAGTGGGGAAAAGAACATATTCCGGTAGCCGAAATGGCCTTTCACCCATTTGTATTGCGGGCTGATGCCAAACTGGTTGAAAGGTTGTAAAAAAGTGGATTCGAGCTGACTGAAATTCCCGTCCACCAAAACATCTATCCCAAACAAGCGGGGGTTCAGGCTCCCATTGAGCAGGTAAGAAAAACGGTCGCGCCGGGCGTCTATCCCAAAAGATTCATAATAGCCGAGGGTCAGCCCGAGGGACCCGGAAATTTGAAACGGATTGTCCATCCTGGCTTTAACCGATTCGACAATTTGCCCTTGCAGATTACCACTATTGGAAAAAAAAATGACCGTAAAAATAAAATAGGTTGAAATCCGAAAGAAAGGATAGCCCCAGGGAAGACGATACGGAAGAGCGAAGAGTCGCTTTGATTTTTTCTCAATAATATTTCGGTGTATCATAAGATTCAGGGTTATGAATACTCGGTCTTAAACGCCAATGAACACTGACGCTATCTAAGGAACGCATCAATTCAAACATAAACCGGAGAACTTCTTTGGGTACAAAAATGACCCTAATCCTCCTGATGGGCTTGGAGATTTTGGTCAAAAACTTGGAGATTTTGGTCAGATGAAAAATAATGGGAAATGCAATTTGTCGACTGCTCGAAAAAACCGCCTTAATTAATTGAAAGACAATTACTTGCGACTTTCCATCGGCGGAACGCCAAATTCTTTGGAAAATAGACGGGAAAAATAGGCGGGGTCGGAAAAGCCAACTTCATAGGCAACTTCGGAGATGTTCTTAGCCGAAGTTCGGAGTAACTCTCTGCCCTTGTGCAGGCGGTAGCTGCGCAGGTAGGCTACAATGGATTTACCAGTTAGAGCCTTTATTTTTCGATAAATTTGGGATTGGCTCATGAGCACTTCCCGGCTGAGTTGAGGTACTTCGAATTCGGAGTTGGAAAGATGTTTTTCCAGGATTTCGTTTACCTTTTCCAGAAAGGCATCTTCAATTTGGACGGCTTTTTCGTCAGCCGGAAAGGGTTCGTGGATAGCTGTCTTGTTGAGGGAGAATGTAGCTCCCCCTGCATAGTGGGCTTGCAACTTCCGCCTCAATTCTATGAGATTCTCTACATGGACCAGTAACTCTTTTTTATCAAACGGCTTGGAGAGGTAAACATCCGCCCCTCTTTCCAGTCCGGTAATCCTGGAACTGACACCTGCTTTGGCGGTGAGTAATATGATAGGGATGTGGCTGGTGCGTTCGTCATTTTTCAAAAACTGAGTGACCTCATAACCGTCTTTCAACGGCATCATCACGTCGCTGATAATGACATCGGGTACAGTTTCCAAGGCCTTTTCGATGCCTAGTTGGCCATTCCTTGCCCACAAAACCTTGTATTGCCCTTCCAAGCAAGTGCGGATATAAATGGCCACATCGGCATTGTCTTCGATGAGGAGGAGGAGTGGGGTTTCGTCGGTTTCCAGTCCCCCGGTTTCCAGACTGGAAGTCATCGGTTCGTCGATCTTTAGCCCGGAAGCAGGTATGGCGGTTTCTATCTGTGGCAACTCAAGACTAGGGGCTGCGGACTTCCGGACAGGCAGCAGTACGGTGAACTCCGCACCCTTGCCAGGCTCACTTTTCACCGAAATACTACCCCCCATCAATTCAACCAATTCTTTCGTCAAGGACAAACCGATTCCGGTGCCTTCGCTTTTTTGGGTATGCGTATCGTCCACTTGGTAGAAACGGTCGAAAATGTTGGCGAGGTGTTCCGAAAAAATGCCAATGCCGGAGTTGGAGACTTTTATCTGAAGCATGTTGTCGGCAAGGTCATTACTTGCCGGAACCTCCGCGACATGGAAGACAACCTTTCCACCTTCAGGGGTAAATTTGAGTGCATTGGAAAGAAGATTTGAGATTATTTGCTGCAATTTTTCCCGGTCATAGTCCATTGCAAGCGACTTCACTTCCGGGTAGTAAGTCAATTGAATATCTTTGGTCGCTGCGTAAGAATGAAAACTTTCAGATAGGTATTGCAGGAAAAGCACCACATCGCCCATCTCCCAATGTATGCTCAATTTCCCGCTGTCTAGTTTCGACAGATCGAGCATTTGATTGACGAGGCGGAGCAGGTTGCCTGCATTGCGAAGAATGAATTGCGCTCGGTCCTGGATTTTTGCCACCAAACCCTCCTTGCTTTGTGCATCCTGGCTGCTTTCAGTTGCCCACTGCCCACCGTCCTCTGCCAACTGTTCTGCCATGCCCTTGATGACCGTTAGCGGGGTACGGAACTCGTGGGTGATGTTGGTGTACAGTTTCGTTTTGAGCAAATCGATTTCCTGAAGGCGCACTTTGTCAGTTTGTTCCAGCAAACGCCGGATTTGGAATTTGCGTAATAAATACAAAATGGACAGAAAGGCCAATCCGTAAAAGGCAAAGGCCCACCAGGTAAAATAGAACGGGCGAAGGACATGGACAGGAATGACCAATTCCCGCTTTGACCATGCACCCGAGTAGCTTTGTCCGATAATCCGGAGCGTGTAGTTCCCATAAGGCAATCCGCTGAGACGAAGCACCGGTTCCGGGGTATATTGCCATTCTTTGTCAAAACCCTCGATTTGATATTTGTAATGGTTGACGGGAAACCGAAAGTCCAGCAGGGCAAACTCCAGTCGGAAAAACTTGTCACCCGGATGCAATACGATTTCCTGTTTGGTGAGCAATTGGTGGGTTAAGTCTGTCAGTTTATTCTTGCTACCAAGGAACTGATAAAAACCCGTTACTTGTAAAGGGATTCGCTCTGCCGAGGTATCTTTTTCAAAATCACGGGGATGTAACACCGTCATGCCGTCAATTCCACCGAAATACATCGTGCCGTCTGCTCTTTTAAAGCTGGATACCCGGTTAAATTCATTGTGAGCGATGCCATCTTTAGTAGAAAATACATTAATGTAATGGGTGCTTTTATTGAATCGCACCAATCCATTATCCGTACTTACCCAGAGGTTGCCAAACTCATCCGGGAGGAGGCAATACAAGGTATTGGAAGGCATGCCATCCTGAATGGTAAACGATTGAAAATTCCCGCTTTCCCGGTCCCATCGAAGCAATCCTTCCCCGTTGGTTGCCAACCAAAAAACGCCCTCGGGGTCCTCGTATATGTCCCGCAGGTCGCTTACCGGAATCCAGTGACCTTCGTCCACTACATTATCAATCCCGTAGTAATCGGTGATGCAAAGGTCTTTTGAGATGCGATAACAACCCGAACCTCCGACTGCCCAGTAATGTTGGTCTTTGGGGCTGAAGATAATCCTGTAAATATAATTCGAGAAGGGCATCGCCTGCTGACATGGTTCAACTTGGCTGAAACTATTGTCCCGAATGTTCCAAACCAAAATCTTCCCAAGGTTATTCCCCAACAGATAGCGTTGCCCTGACAAGGGAAATACTGCCCAAATGAAGCCAATAGTTGATAGATATGATTCCGGTGTTAAGTTTAATTTATGCTCGTAATCTCCGGAAATCTCCTTGTTTGGTAAACCAATGTAAGAAAGGCCACTTCCGAAAAAATAGATTTTTTCATCCCTTTTATCAAAGCAATGAATCCAGGCATCATCAGCCGTGTTGAGCATGGAGTAATATTTCCCTTCCGCTTTATGATAGTAAACCAGCCCGAAATGTCCTCCTGCCCAAACGTTTCCGTCGGTATCCGCAAAGATGGCCCTCATTTGATTACCCAAAAGGTCCTGGGTATTATAAGCCGCTTTATTGAAAAGCACCTGGAACCGCTTGGCCACAGGCGTGAACTTATGAAGCCCACCAGAGGTGCATACCCAGTAGTTGTCCTGCCGGTCACTAAAAAAGGACAAGTTCGATGAAAATCCTTTTTCCCTCTCCGGGTCCGTCTCCAATGGAGTACAACGGTAGTCTTTAAAAACAAAAAGGCCCATCTTCACGGGCAGTATTATGGATGTCCCGTATTTATCATGCCAGTGTCCCCAAATAAAATCCAGGTTATTTAAAACAGCGAAGGTGAGGGAATCGCAGGGCCGGTACTCGATTATTTGCCTTCCATCGAGGGTGTGCTTTTTTATTACCAGTTGAGGGACCTTGCTCTTTTTGTCCACAGAGACATGTTCCAACAAGCCCTCTTCATTGAAATAGGATAATGGATGTGGGAACTCATTGTTGCTTATAAAGCGGTTGCCAAAAAAGGTATATTTTTCATTGAAGGCGATGCCTTCGCCATTTGCATTTGGATTGTAATTCGACTCAATCTTTAATTTATCCAAATCTTCAGTTGCATCCACCACCTCTTTAAAACCCTTTCCTGCCCTGAATCGGTAAACCAACGAATTTCTGACCAGGAAATAAATATCCCCTTGCTTATTGGGAACCATCCAGTTGATATCTTCTTCGTCAAATGGAACATCTGGGAATTTATTTTCCAAGGTCATCAGTTCCCCACTGACCGGGTTGTAAATATCGGTCTTACCGTCTGTACTGTAAGTCCCTTCCTCGTTTCCGTAAGCTATCCAAAGATTACCTTCTTTGTCCTCTGCCAAATTGACTACCCGGTTGCGTTGAAGGCCATTGCGTTTGGTCAGGAGGGTGAAATGCTCTCCATCGTAACG
>CAZJYF010000042.1:12498-14852 GCA_964549665.1 uncultured Saprospiraceae bacterium | reverse complement strand
ATATCGGAGGAGACTTCTCACCGGATGGGGTAAGCCTTTCGGTAGAAGGCATTCCTGACGGCGTGATGGTCGAGTTTAGCGAAAACCCCGCATCGCCGGGCTCGGATGTAGAGGTGAGTCTTTCCAATCTTACAAACACAGAACCCTTCGCCTTGACTTTTTTGGCATCAGATGGTGTCAATCAGGGAGTAGTCACCATAGATTTTACGGTTGCTGACCGTCCGGGAGAACCCAATTTGTTCAAGCCTTCCGATGATGAAACGGATGTTAATTTGCAACCCCTCTTCATATTTAGCGGCGGAAGTCACGCCAACGAAAGGATACTTGAAATCTCCACCGGTAATTTGGATTTTGAAGCGAATATTTTTTTCACCCAACTACTTCAAAGCACAACCAGTTTCCACCTGACAAACGACCTGGAACCGGGAACAACTTTTTTCTGGCGCATTCTGGGCGTAAATGAATGCGGTGAAACGGCTTCTGAAATTCACAATTTCACAACCGAAGTCTTGACAGCGGTCAAGGAGGTAGATGGCCACATCTTCCGGCTTTTTCCAAATCCGGCCGCCGATGCCTTGAATGTGACCTTTGAAAATTCGTTGGCGAAGCCTATCCGGGTAGAACTCAGCAGCCTCAACGGAAACAAATTGACGGCGCGCCAAATGGAAAGTGGAGCCAGGACTTTTTCTTTGGATGTCTCCAATTATCCGGCAGGGGTTTATTTGTTGAGGATTGTAGGGGATAATAATTCTGTGAGCAGAAGGGTAGTGGTTCAAAGGTAGATGTTTTGAATTGTCATTCTCCATTCTTTACTTTGTCCCCGTTAAAGAAAGGTAAACGAGAAGCGCCACCTTGCTCAAATGGGCGTTTTTCAAAGAACGAAAGTTACGACTCGGAGGGTCGTTTTGTTTTTGGGAATTGTGACATGTTTCACAAAAACAGAAAAGTAGTTTACATTTTCTAAATGTAAAATGTAAAATGATGAATGTAAAATGTAAAAGTTTTGCAGGAAGTATAAATTTTCAAAAAACAAAACACCACCCCTTCCGGGCAATAAGAAATCGGGGAAGTATGCGGCAAATTTTCCAAACAATCGCAGTCGTTTCGTTGGTCATTATCATTCAAGCCGATGCCTTTGGGCAGTTTGGACAGGATGCTTTTAATTACCAGCAACAGCAAGGGCAAGGGCTGGGACAAGGACAAACTTCGAGCCTCGGTAATCCCGTGTTGGACACCTCTGATATTTTTTATTTTTATTCCGGCAATCCCAACCTTATTCTTCCTTTCAAAGACAGTTTGCTCGATGAGTTCCAGCAATACGACCCCATCCGGCAGCGCAGATTGGACTACGCCAATTTGGGAAATTTAGGCTCTGCCTACCGCCAATTGATTTATCAGGCGCCTTTTCGCAGGGGCTTCGATGTGGGATTGCATCAATTTGATATTTATAAATTGGATGCGTCCCAACTTCATTATTACAAGATTACCCAAGCCTACACGCATGCCTTTTTTTCGCAGGGACCTTCCCAAAATCACTCCTATTTCAAGATTCGCTTCAGCCGCAATTTTGCCAATGGCATCAATCTCACCCTTGACCACAAAAAAATAAACAACGCCGGTTCTTATGATTTTCAAAAAACGAGAAATACGGCTTTTGCCATCGGTTTGTGGTACCACGCGCCAAGTGGCCGCTACGATGGTTTCTTCAGTTTTGCCAGCACGACCATTCAACAACAAGACAACGGCGGCATCGTCGAAGAGCCGAAAGACACCCTGCTGCCTCCTTTCCAGATAGCCGTCAACCTGCAAAACGCCAGAACGCAATACGCGCAGCGCGAATGGACCTATATCCACTACTACCAGTTGAACAAACCGCCCCGGCGAACGCAAAAAAGCGTACCAGGACAAGACTCCCTGATGTTTCATTTTCGGGATTCAACTGCGAGCATGGTTATAGATTCGCTCGAAAAACCGGCGGATATTTCCCCAGCCTTCGAGCATCAGGGAGAGGCGCCGCCGCTCACCAACAAACGGGCCTTTACGCTGTATCACCGCTTGCGCTACCAATTCAATTCGTATAAATTTTCTGATTCAAGTCCCGCTGAAGATGCCTCCTTTTACCTAAATCTGCAAGTGGATGAACGGGGGTTGCGCCACTACCTGAAGGTGCGCAAGTTGGAAAACACCTTTAAAATTCAAACCTTTAAGCTCAATAAATCAAACGCAGGTGGGCTGCCGCAGCAAAACGACTTATTGGAAGTGGGCTTGATTCACACGCTCTATTTCCTCGACCAGGAACCGGTTGACACCAACAATTTTAACGACCTTTTCCTGATGGGCAGAATCAATTTCAC
>CAZJYF010000042.1:0-12398 GCA_964549665.1 uncultured Saprospiraceae bacterium | reverse complement strand
CGGTTGACACCAACAATTTTAACGACCTTTTCCTGATGGGCAGAATCAATTTCACGCCCAACGAACACTTGAAAATATTTACCTATGCCCAATTCGGACTTTTGGGCAGTGCAGGCGATTATCGCGTCAGCGGTTCGCTTTTTCTTGATTTTAAAACCATCGGCAACCTGCGACTGGAGTTCATAAATCAGCTTTATGAGCCAAGCCTCCTCCAGCAGCGCCTTTTTATTTCTCAAAAACAATTTTGGAAAAATAATTTTAGTAAAACGCTGGAAACCAGCGTGACGGGGACTTATTCGCTGCCTTCCTTTCGCTTTTCCCTTACCGCAGGCTACCATTTGCTGACCAACTTCATCTACTTCGACAGCCAAGCCCTGCCGCGTCAGACTGGCAGCGCTATCAACATTTTCCAATTGATGGTCGAAAAGAATTTTAAATTGGGCGCCTGGCACCTCAACAATTTGGTGGTGCTACAACAGGTGACGAAAGATGCCGTTTTGCGCTTGCCGCAAATTTACTCCACGCACAGCTTGTTCCTGGAAGGAAGGATATTTAAAAAGGTGATGTTGGCGAGAATGGGTTTCGATGCCCGCCTGACGAGTAGCTATACCCCCGACACCTATCAGCCGCTGACCGGGCAATTCCATCTTCAAAACAAACAGGTTTTGCCGTTTACCCCCCTGCTCGATTTTTTTATGAGCTTTAAAGTGAACCGGTTTCGCTTTTTTTTCAAAGTCGAAAACATTCTGACAGGCATAACAGAGCAGTATTATTACCAAACGGCTAATTCCCCTCTTGCCTTTGGGTTTTCCAATGGGGGCATTCGCTTCGGCATTTCGTGGCGCTTCGTCGATTGATTCCGTCCTCCTTCGCAGATGGTTCACGAAATTGCATCAGCAATGGAACGGCTTATTGATTTTCAAGGAAATTGCAAACTACCGAACCCTGAACCTTAAACCCTTTACCTTTTCTACGCCTTGTCCATTTCATAATTCGGGCTGAGTTCGCCTTCTTTATCTTCGGCGTAAAAGTCGCAAATAATTTTGACGACCTCATCAGCGTTGTCAACGATATGAAACAAATTGAGGTCCTTGGGGCTAATATTTGATTCCGTCTCCAGCATGGCGGTATTCATCCAATGCTTTAGACCGCCCCAGAATTCAGACCCGACCAACACGATGGGCACCTGTGTGATGCGCTTGGTTTGAATCAGGGTCATCACCTCGAACAATTCGTCCATGGTTCCAAATCCGCCCGGCATGACGACAAAAGCCTGCGCATATTTTACGAACATGACTTTGCGCACGAAAAAGTAGCGGTGGTTCAGAATCTTGTCTTGGTCGATGTATTTGTTGTTGTTTTGCTCGAAGGGAAGGTGAATGTTCAAGCCCACCGAAACACCTCCGTAAAGCGAAGCGCCTTTGTTCCCTGCCTCCATGATGCCCGGCCCACCACCTGTAATAATGCCAAAGCCTTCTTCGGTAAGCTTACGGCCGATATCCACCGCTTTTTTGTAATACGCATTATTGGGTTTTGTTCGGGCGGAACCGAAAATAGAAACACAGGGCCCAATTTCGTTCAGCTTTTCAAAACCATCAACGAACTCGGAGATTACTTTAAACATCGTCCAGGCATTTTCGCCCCTTAGATGGGTCCATTTTTTCATCCTGTCCTTTTCCTTCATCAATCCGTTTTGATTATTTTTCATAATTCTAGTGATTTTCCAGGCTTTTGATTTAGCACATTTTCAATTGTCATTCATCGTCATTGTTGGAATGGATAGATATTTATCCGTTTTCAAAGGTCGCAAAAGACGATGATTTGAATTCGGTTGCTTAAATTGATTTTTCGAACATTCCAATGGGATTCCACTGGTTGTATTTCATTCAATATCAATGGGTTAAAATCCTTTGGAATAGGATTGGTACATTAATAGACGAATGATACCAATATTTTTAAATAAAAGGCGAAAGGTTAGTATAAAAATAAAGTCCGCAGACTTGTAGGGATAAAAACCAATATTTCAACTAAGCTTTGTCCGAAATCTTTCATCAAAAGTCCGGATGATTAAAAAAAAAACTTCTAGTAATTTAAAAGAAAAAGCCTGTCAATTATTGTTGAAAACGGACAGGCTTTTGCGAGTTAAGACTTTTTTGTGAATTTGCCAAAGAAAATGGCCTAATTCTGTCAAATTTTTCCGTCGGAACCCTATGAGGCAAAAGGCTGATTACCAGCCTTTTGAAAAGACGGTAGTTTTAAAGTTTAGTTTAAAATTTAGACGGGAATTAATTTCTTACAAGCCAGCACTGACAGAGTAACAACAAAATCTACCAAGTGGTTGAGTTGTGGTCATTGGGGACTATTTCCAGCGCCAATTAAACTCCAAATGCAATTGGTCGAGAGGCAAAAAAACCTTATCATTTTGGAATGGAAAAATAAAAGGTAGCGCCTTTCCCAACTTCCGACTCCACCCAAATTCGTCCTCCCAATCCTTGAATGATTTTATGACAAATCGCCAAACCGATGCCAGTTCCTTCGTATTTGGTTCGCGGATGCAGCCGTTGGAAAATTTCAAATATTCGGTTTTTGTGCTCATCGGCTATGCCGATTCCGTTGTCATTGACACTGATGATGAAGGCGTCATCTGTTTCTCTGGAAGCGATTTGGATGAAGGGTTTTTTTTCTAACGATTTGAATTTCAATGCATTACCGATTAGGTTTTGCAGCAGTTGTACAAAAAGAGACGAGTTGCCCATCACGGAAGGCAGTAGTTCCGTTTGAATGATAGCTTCCGTTTCTTCGATGGGCACTTTCAGATTGCTGGAGCAATATTTCACAATTTCATTCAAATCGACCAGTTCCGTTTCTTCCTCCATTTTTCCGATTGTGGCATATTTTAACAGCGCATCCAAGAGATTATTCATTCGATGGACGCCCTCTGTGACGTAACGAAAATAAAGCCGGTGGGAATCGTCGAGCTCATCGCCTGCCATCCGTTCCAATAGTTGGGTGTAGCTGGCAACCATTCGAAGAGGTTCTTTCAAATCATGGGAGGCGATGTAGGCAAATTGCCTCAATTCTTCATTAACCCGAGTCAGTTCCTCGTTTTGGCGGGCTATCTGTTCTGTTTTTTCTAAAAGAAGGGACTGGTATTCGTTCTCTTTCGTAAGTTGTTCAATCTTCTTCTGTTTCTCTTTTATGGCACGACGGATTTCCATATCGATAATTTGACGGTTGGGTTGTGCTTTTGCAAAATGATTCGTTTTTTCAATATTTTTTAACTTCATACAAGATTAGCTTTTTGAGTAAGGAAAAGGTCAGCCTCTGTGGGTGATAAAAATGATTTTATCTTTCCGCGAAATGGGTTTATCCATTTAGTTTAGTTGGTGCCTCGGCCAGTGGATTAGCCAGTATTTATTAATAGAAAATTTATATTTCTACTTCAAATAATCTGCCATTTAATTGACGAGAAACTTTTATATTTGACCAAACCCGAAAAAAGGTGAATCCTGAAACCTGATTTTGTCCTTTTGAGTGTCTGCGAGAGAGCTTCTGGAGGGATTATCGGCCATTTCCCAAAGGAATTTCGAAACAATCATTTCTCTGATAGTCAGTGAGTTACAATCCTGGTTGTAGGGTTTTGTGTTTTTCGGTTTTCCTTTGTGTTTAATATCCACCCATTCCTTCCGTTGATGTGGTTGCAAATTTGATTTTATGGAACATTGGGAATTATACCTTCTTTTTTTCGTCATTGCGGCTTTCTATTCCTCGGTAGGTTTTGGCGGCGGTTCGAGTTACTTGGCGATTCTCGCTTTATTTGGCGTTGACTTTTTGCTGCTGCGTTCTTCTGCTCTTTTATGCAATATTACCGTTGTGAGCGGTGGAACCTACATTTTTCACAAGAGAGGTCATTTGAAGTGGAAAAAGGCGATTCCGCTGGTGATGGTGAGCGTGCCGATGGCTTTTTTGGGAGGCTGGTTGCCGGTGCACGAGGCTGTCTTTTTCGTTATTTTGGGCACGACCCTGCTTTTGGCAAGCCTGCTGATGTGGTTTCAGCGGCCGATTCCAAAGGAAGAAGGAGTAAAGGATTTGAAAGCCAAAAGTCTTTTTTTCAACATGGGCATTGGCGGCAGCATTGGTTTTCTGGCAGGGATTGTGGGCATTGGGGGAGGCATTTTTCTGGCGCCGGTCTTGCATCTCTGCCGATGGGATTCGTCAAAAAATATAGCAGCCACAGCCAGTTTGTTTATTTTAGCGAATTCAATCGCCGGCTTGGCAGGCCAATTGGCAGAACCGGAATTTCACCTGAATTGGCATTTTTCACTGCCGCTGATGGTGGCGGTACTGTTGGGCGGGCAAATCGGTTCCCGTTTGGGCGCTATTCGTCTCAATCAATTGGTGGTGAAAAAGGCAACGGCAGCACTCATTTTTTTTGTCGGACTCCGTATTTTGGTAAAATACGTTTCCTTTTTTTTACAATAAAACTACGTCAACTCAGGTAAATATCCTCAGTAAAACCAAAGCGGTCAAAACATCTTTTCATGACTCTTTTACACCAATACTTGCAGAAATGCAGAACCATCGCCGATGCCGTGGAAAATCAGGCTGATGCGATTCGACAAGCAGCGGCGTGGTTTTCTGAAACCATCCTTTGCGGTCGCATGGTGCATTTGTTTGGTTCGGGGCACAGCCGGATAATGGTAGAGGAGATGTGGCCGAGGTATGGTTCCTTCCCCGGTTTCAATCCGATCGTCGAATTATCCCTCACTTTCCACAACCCGGTGGTGGGGTCGAACGGGCAGCGGCAGGCGATGTTTTTAGAAAATGTTTCCGGCTTGGCAGCCCGCATTTTGAGGAATTTTGATTTGAAGCCCACCGACAGCGCGATGGTGATTTCGTCTAGTGGTTGCAGCGTCGTCCCCACTGAAATGGCAGAACTTTTTCAGGATCACGGCATCAAAGTGGTAGCCTTGGTTTCAAAGGCCCATTCCGAAAAAAGCAGCAGCATGCGTATCGATGGCAAAAAATTGAGCGATTTTGCTGACCTTGTGTTGGATACCGGGGCCCCTGTAGGCGACGCGATGGTCCGAGTACCCGGTTTAGAAACACCGGTATCTCCCGGTTCGACGGTTGGCGGGGTGCTGGTTATGAACAGCATCAAAGCAGAAGTTGCCTATTTATTGACAAAAGCAGGACAGCCGCCCAAAGTTTTGACAGCCGCTGCCATTATTGGTTCAAAACGCGCTGGGGCTCTTTTTGAAAAAGCTTATGATGAGCATGCGCACCGAATGGCTGAATTATTTCAAAATGTTGGAAATAATTCTCATCGGGAATAAACAAGGGTGAAGGTTTTTTTCCTGCAAAAAAGGTGATTTTTTATGATTGAACAGCCCATCAGAACCTCCGTCATCGGTAGCTATCCTTTCCCCTCCTGGCTGGAGTTTGCCAGCCAAAACCTCGACCAATTCGGCGAAGCTGACCTGGCGGAAATGCAGGATGATGCGGTTTTGGCGGCCATCCACGACCAAGTGGCTGCGGGCTTGGATGTGATTACGGATGGGGAGCAGACCCGTTTGGATTTCAACCTTTCTTTCTACGGTTTTTTACAAGGCATCCTACCTAACAGCAAGCTTAGTCGCAAATTTGGACCTCCGGCACATGACCAACGCGGAAAACATCGAATTGTAGGACCGCTGGCTGCGCCTAATGGCTTGGGAACCGTTGCAGAATTTCAACGCCTCCAAAAACTGGCACCGCAGGGAACTTCTCTCAAAGCGAGCGTTCCCGGACCTTTTACCCTGAGTGGACGATTATTGCCCAATGAGCAATATCCCGACCGTTATGCAATTACTGAATCTTTGGTTCCCATCGTTCGGAAAGAACTGGATGATTTGGTGTCCGCTGGTTGCCGAGAGATAACAGTGGACGAACCTTCTATGAGTTGTTATGCGTATAAAGAAAACACGCGCCGTTTCGTTGATATTTTCAACCGGACGGTTGAGCCTATTGTCGGCAAGTGCCGCTTGTCCACCCACCTTTGTTTTGGCAATTACAAAGGGCGCGCAGTAGGTTATCGAAAAATTGCGCCGATGTTTCCCGATTTTTTAGATTTCCAAGTCAATGAAATACACCTGGAAATGGCCAACCGGGAATTTTCAGAAATTGAAATGATTGCTCAAATCGCAAAAAAAATGGACGTGGCAGTGGGTATTGTGGATGTGAAAAGTTACTACATCGAGTCGGTAGAGGATATTGAAGACCGCATTCGGCTTTGCCTGAACCACATCTCCCCCGATAGACTTTCGGTCGCGCCGGATTGTGGTTTGAGCCAAACGGCGCGTTGGGCCGCCAAACAGAAGTTGGCCAATATGGTTGAAGGCGCCAGAAGGATACGAGCTGTACTTTAAATTTTGACAGTGGTTTGGTCACCAATTAATTTTAAAAATACAAACTGGATTATGATTTTAAATAAAGAAGACCGAAGTCGCCTGCGTGCCACTATTTTTCGGCACCTGGATGGCATCGCAACCGGTCCTACTGCTTATGCACTACAGGGAGCTGGAATTTTGGAACAATTTCAAAAGGAAGGAAAAGCTTCCTTGAGTAATTTAGTTGCGTCCTTCAACGCCAACGAGGGTTATTTGAATGTGGCCCTGCGCATTCTATGCTCGCAGGGGTGGCTCCAGCAAACTATTGAAAAACAGGGCGATGAAATAACTTTTAAAATTACAAACAGGGGTAGAATAGCTTTTGAACTCATGGACTGTTACAAAGAGCCTGTGGAATTTATTCCCCATGCCATCCAAATGGAAACCTACATTTTGAAAGGATTCGAGCCAGCGGCTTTTGTCCAATTGAGTCATTTATTTACGCTCCTCAAAAACCAACTTGGAATTCGCTTTTCTACGGATGAAACGGCGAAATCCGTCCAATACCAGATTCTTAAACACATCGAGGGAATGATTGCGGCACCCTTGATTGTTTCTTTAGGAATCAATGGTATGTTTCACAAATATTTTAGTATCGCCCCGTTCAAAATTGAGGAGTTCAGCAAGCACCCACGGCAGTTGGATGCCATCGTCGACTTTTTCGCACATTTGGGCTGGTTCACCCAAAAACAAGGCATTTATAATTTCACACCCCAAGGCTTGTTTTTTGCCAAAAGGGCGAGTGCCTATGGCGTAACGGTTTCCTATTTGCCGACTTTTATGCGGGTTCGTGAACTGCTTTTTGGCAATCCAAGGGTGCTTTGGAAAAAACCCTCTAATAGCCCCGAAATCCATGTCAACCGGAGCATGAACGTATGGGGTAGCGGAGGGGCTCATTCGGGATATTTCAAAAAAATTGACGAAATTATCATCGACGTTTTCAATAAACCCATCCACGAACAACCGAGGGGTTTTGCCGACATGGGTTCCGGAAACGGCGCTTTGTTGGAGCACGTTTTTGAAGTGGTTTGGACCAAAACCCAAAGAGGAAAGATGCTCGACGAATTTCCGTTGTTTATCGTGGGTTCTGATTTCAACGAAGCTGCCTTAACGGCTACCCGGAATACCCTCAATCAGGCTGATGTTTGGGCAAAAGTCGTTTGGGGTGATATCGGGCAACCAGATGTCTTGGCGAAGGAATTGAAAGAAAAATACGACATCCATTTGGGTGATCTGTTGAATGTTCGCTCATTTTTAGACCACAACCGGATTTATGAATCCCCCGAAAAAGTAGAACTTGACCGGAAAAGTTTTTCCACCGGTGCTTTTTGTTTTCGCGGAAGGAGGGTACCCAATAGCGAGGTAGAACAAAATCTGGCAGATCACTTCCGGAAATGGATGCCTTACGTCAAGCGGTTTGGGCTGTTGGTGATAGAATTGCACACCATCGCGCCCGAATTGACGGCTCAAAATATTGGCAAAACCGCCGCTACCGCTTATGACGCCACTCATGGCTACACCGATCAATACATATTGGAACTGGACAATTTTTTGAAGGTGGCTCAAGAAACCGGGCTTTACCCCGTTCCCGCCCATCAAGTCAAATATCCCAATTCTGATTTGGCCACGGTGAGCATTAATTTATTGAAAGCGAAGGAGTTTATTTGAACCAATGTTTTCGAAATTTTGTACAGGCTGATTTTTAGGGAAATCGCTAATATTCAATCTGCAATTCCATCCCCAAGATTTTTTATTAATCCGACTAACCCCCATCCGTTGAATGTTGCTGCGAGCAAAACTTAAAAACGATGCGTTACTCCGGGACATCGGACAGGCGCGTTCAGACACTCAATCCTTTCGCCTTTGGTGGCTTGGCCAAAGTGGGTACCTCCTGCAATGGCATGGGCGGCATTTGTTGATTGACCCCTACCTTTCTGATTCGCTGACGAAAAAATACGACAAAACGGATAAACCACACATCCGCATGACCGAATTGGTCATTGACCCTGAGCGTCTTGATTTTATCGATGTAGTCACTTCCAGCCATAACCACACCGACCACCTCGATGGGGAGACCTTGATTCCTCTGATTCGGGTGAATCCGGAAATTAAATTGATCATCCCCGAAGCAAACCGCGCCTTTGTTGCAAATCGCCTGCATTGCGATACCAACTTCCCGCTTGGGCTGAATGATGGAGGCAGTACCGAAGAAGCAGGCTTCACCTTCACGGGCATCCCCGCCGCTCATGAGGAATTGGAAAGAGATGCACAGGGAAGATGCAAATTTATGGGCTACCTTATTCAATTTGGCAAATGGAGCATTTATCACAGCGGCGATACCATTTGGCACGATGAAATAATTGAAAACTTGCAATCCTTTTCTGTAGATTTAGCTATTTTGCCAATCAATGGAAGCTTGCCGGAACGACGGGTGGCGGGTAATCTCAATGCCAAAGAAGCCGTGCATTTGGCGAAAGCGATAGGCGCAAAAATGGTCATTCCTTGTCATTATGATATGTTCACGTTTAATACGGCAGACCCTGCTTCTTTCGTAGAGGAAGCAAAGCGAGAGGGGCAACGGCACCATGTTTTGCAATGCGGGGAACGGTGGAGTAGCTTTTACCTGCCGCCTTCTGACTAACTCTACTTTAAGACGTTAACATTCAATAGCCATTAAAATTACAAACATGATTCAACGCATTCAATCCATTTTTTTACTGCTGTCAGCAGGGGCTGCCTTTGGTCTTTTTGCCGTTCCCTTTGCTGCTTCTTCTGAAAAGGTAACGGCATCTGATTTGTTCGCGGATGGATTTTATTCTATTGACGACCAATTTGGTTTGCTTCTTTTTTTTACTCTTGCAGGGACTTTGGCTGCCGTCAGTATTTTTTTGTTCAAAAAACGCCCCTTGCAAATGAGATTGTGCCGATTTGCCATTGTATCCGATTTACTCGGTTTAGCGTTGGCCGCGATTCTGTTTTTAAGAGATAGCAGTACCTTGAGTGGGGTGGAAGTGAAAGAAGGAATAGGGTTATTGTTGCCCGCAGGATTTTTGATTTTTGGAATTTTGGCTCTAAAGTATATTCGCAAGGACGAAAATTTGGTGCAGTCGATGGATCGCTTGAGGTAAGTTCCTTTCTGAATTTGCTCCTTGAAGAAAAACAAAAAAAAAGTCCTGCCAAAAGTATTTCTTTGACAGGACTTTTGTCGAAGGGAATCGTTGCAGTTATTCCACCCGAGGCCGGGCGGAATAGTTTAGTTTCAATTGCCCGGTTTTGCGCAGTTCGGTTTTCACATCCTGCACAATCCCCATCGTGACGGACCCATCTACCCGAAGGGAAGAAGTAATTCGGCCGTGTTGATTCTCTGGAACTTTTATTTTATGCTTTTCGATGAAAAGCGGAATGTCTTCAATGGTTGCAAATTTATCTCCCAATTGCAATCGGGGAGAAGTCCCATAAACACTTTGATAATTTTTGGTGGGTTTCCCGATATAGAGGTAATTCACCAAAGATTTTCGTTCAAGTTTTGTCAATTCCGTAGCTTCCGGTACTACTACCTTAACTTTAAGTTCTGAATTCCGCAATACCGTTACCACCATGAAAAAGAAAAGCAACATAAAAACGATGTCCGGCAAAGATGCTGTAGATACCACAGGTGCGCTTTTCCCTCTTTTTTTCTGAAATTTAGCCATGTTTAGTAGAATTTATTGATCGTAATTTGAATTGGAAACTCATTCCTCGCCAACCCATTTCTTTCTGCCATTTCAGACATAGCCTCCTAGCAAAGGCGCCATTACTTCTCTTCGCCAAAGGAAGTAGGCTCTGCTTCTGAAATAACAAATGGAATCTTTTTCTTAATCGCCTTTCGGTTGGCCAAAGGGAGGTCATCGCTGTAATGCACGTTAAACATTTTCATGCTTTCTTCATCCCACAACTCATCATATGCAGCCTTCAACTCATTATAAACTTCGACATAGGTCGCGTATCTGGTACCCCTGTCGTTTTTAAGGGAGATGATAGCGGCGGAGGGTTTCTCCGCCAAATCACGACGCTGCAATGGATTGGAAATGAACTCTTTGGTTTTTTCTCGTAAATTTTTCACGGAAAGTAATTCCCCTCGCACCAAGAGTTGATTTTGTGCATTCACCAAAACGGAAAATACATTTCGCGTTTTCAATTTTTGAATATCCGGCTCTTCGTCTGACCAAGGCGGCAATTTGACGGTAATACCTTTATCTACATCAATAGTGGTGGTGACGAGGAAAAAAATCAATAGCAAGAAGGCTATGTCCGCCATGGAGCCCGCATTGATTTCCTGGCTCAATCTGTCTCGATTACTTTTCTTAGCCATAGCAAATTATTTAAAGAAGTTACGGATTTCAGAAAGTACAAAAGAAGCTATAGCGATGGCCCCAAGGACACCGGTACAGGTAATTGCCGCACTGACGTATTTACTTATCCCAGTAGTGATTCCCAGACGCCGATAAAGTTCGACATCGGAAGTAGGAGGTGCAGCCTCTGCCATTGAATAGGCGATAAAAAAGATGACAACAATAGCTCCAATCCCAATGATGCCTTTGAGTGCTCCTTTTAGGTCGCTTACCATATGGAAAACACCAAACAATAGCATGGCAGCAGCAGCTATCACTAATAAAGCAATGGCAGCGTAGAGACCAAACATGAAAATATCGCCTTCTGCAGAGGCCGGCCGGGCTTTCTCGTCCAGCGCATTAAAGGCTTCCAAACCAGTTGAAGCAATCACATAAAAAAGAATGGTGATCAAAAGCCCAAGACCAAAGGCGAGCATTTGACCGTTTTTAGTTAAATATTTGTACATGACGGTAAGGATTTCTATTTTGAGGATGAAGTAGGATGCGCTAATCGCTGTATTGGGAAGAGGCTAAATTTCTTTTGCAAAATAATTCAAGCCTTTTCTCAAGAATGGATTACCCAAAGCTACTCACAATTCCTGAAAATTAATTTTTACTTAAATACATTGTTTGAAGCCATGATGTCCACCAAAGCGATGGAAGCATCCTCCATCTTATTCACAATACCATCAATCTTGGAGATAATGTAGTTGTAAAAAATTTGCAGGATGATAGCCACGACCAGCCCAAACACGGTAGTCAAAAGGGCAATTTTGATACCTCCTGCCACGACAGAAGGGGAAAGGTCACCCACGGCTTCGATGCGGTCAAATGCACCAATCATACCGATAACCGTACCCATAAACCCGAGCATCGGTGCCACGGCGATGAAAAGCGAAATCCAAACCAGGCCTTTTTCCAGCAGACCCATTTGAACGCTGCCATAAGAAACGATAGCTTTTTCGACCGCTTCGGGACCGCCATCTGCATTTTTCAAGCCTTCGTACAATACACTTGCGGTGGGCCCTTGAGTAGAACGACAGACCTCCTTAGCACCTTCGATGTCTCCCGATTTGAGATTTTCATCGATTCGCTGCAGCAATTTGTCTGTATTGGTAGTGGCAATATTCAGGGTGATGATCCTTTCAATGCAAAATGCCAATCCAAGAATCAAACAGACCAAGACGAAGCTCATAAATGACCACCCGCCTTCTATAAATTTTTCTTTAAGTACCTGGAAGCCGGTGGCTTCGGGGGCTTCTTCATCGCTAGCTTCAGCAACTTCAGTGGTTGCCGGTGGGGTAGCTTCTTCCACAGCCTGCTCAGTAGAATCAGGGGCTTCATTTTGGGCATATACCGAAGAAGCTGAAAATATTGCCAGGCTGAATACAAGTAATAGTGCAAATAACTTTCGCATAGTAAAAAAGGTTTTACGATTGTTTAGAATGAATTGATTGCTAATTAATTTCTCATTGTTGGTTGGAGATTTAAAAAAAATCAACAAGGAACAACGAAAGTATGCGGAGAGAGTGGGATTCGAACCCACGATACCCTTTTGGAGTATACACGCTTTCCAGGCGTGCGCCTTAGACCGCTCGGC
>CAZJYF010000041.1:0-14865 GCA_964549665.1 uncultured Saprospiraceae bacterium | reverse complement strand
TACACTTTTCTATCTCGTTAAGCTCCAATTCGTTTAACCTGTCAAAATCAAACCTTATATCGTCGCCCAAAAAGGCTTCCATCTCTGTTGTATTTCGTATGTTCAACCGTCGTGTATTCCATAAGATGTCACACAGCGCTTTTGTAGGAGAAGCTATTAAAAATGCAGTTCTGGTATCCGGTTGTAGGTAGTTGATGCCAATATGAAATATTTCCCGAACCGATGAAAAATAGTTGAAATTTCCAATCGATGTAGAAATAAGTTTTGATCTTTTGATAGAAACTGATTCGACAATATTTACTTTCTCAGGTATCAAACCATAATAAGCCAAAGCGCTGTATGAAGAAACATAAGAAGGACCGTATATTAAATTGGCGACCTGAAACAAAGACAATTCGCCATTTTTATATGTTTCATTGAAAAAATACAATCCCCTTTTAACAGGAATAAGCTCCCCTTTTTTTATCATATACGATATTTTATCGTTAGGACGCTTATAATCACTAAGCAAAGCTAAAAGACTTCCGTAAGTCACAAGACCGGATAATATGGGCAAGCTTTTAAGTTTCATCATTTTGCTGCATAGATAAACGGATTTTTTCCGATTACTGTTGCAAATTTAAAATTAGTAATCTGAATTTTCCCGCCTCCTAACTTTTTTTCACCAACCCTCTCCTCTACACCTTCTTTTACAGCTATTTTAGGCTTTTCCGATACCACAGGCAGACGTTCGGGCAGGTCTTTGGAAACGTAAAATATTAGATTGCTTTTGGGCAGGATGATAACCAAGGCGGTGAGGAAAATTATAATGAAGTCAGTTAAACGAGAGGCATTTCGGTAATGCCAAAACTCTAACTGCTCCTTGCAAGGACTTGAAAATAATTGTTTGTAATTTAAATGTGGTGAAGGTGTATTGGGAACTCCTTTAGTAAACGATACCCTGGTGTTTTAATACCTGCTTTATTTTTACCCTGTGCCGGTAAATGCTAATTCTACCCCGGTTTTCCGGAAAATACCAAAAGCTGCACCCAATAAGCCAGAAGAGGAAGGCAAATCAAAACTCCAGGTATATCAGCGCCCGTCATTTTATAGTTGAAAAAAGTAATTCCAATGGCAAATAAGGTCAAAACGAAAAAGCTTGCAATAACCAGAATTTTTATAAAAAGATTCTGGTCATAAGGCATTTCCAATAGATTGAAACGCACTTCGGACCCCGTTCCCGTCAAAGTCATTTGTCGTTGCCGCATGGCGACGGTGGCGAAGGATAAGATGAGCAGGAAAAGAATCAATATTCCCCATTCACTCATCGTAGGAATGGAAAGGTTGCATTGCAAGGCATCGCAAACGCTGGCGGTGAAAGAAACGTCGATGATGCCGGTTGTAACGGAAATGTTGGCGGCGAGACTTGGAGGATGGTAAAATTCCAGTTGGTAAACGCCAGGTGTTCCCGTTTCGGGAATTATGGTCCCCGGCGGCGTAGATACTGGGTTGGCGGGAAATGGATTGCCACTTGCATCTAGGAAGTTACCATCATTCGTAGCCAACCATATGGTTTGTCCTGCTACGAAAGTTACCGTGAGAATATCGTGGAAAAGTTTAATGGTTCCATCTGGGTTCAATACATTCAGTAAATCGGAACAACTACAAGGATCGATTATATTTAAGGTATTGTCCAGGTTATCGGTAATATTGAATTCGGCAATCATTAGCTCATCGGTTGCCGTTCCACTATTTCCCAAACTCGATGTCAGGTCGCCGGTGGTGTTGGTGAACAACCCCGTACTATTGCTGGTTACTTCAACCGCAATTTGGCAGGTGGAACCCGCCGCTACCGCACCGCCTGAATAGTCGATGCTGGCACCCCCTGGATTTGCGACAAGGGCGCCTCCAAGACAAGTGTTCGTGGTTACGGCAGGGCTGGCGATGAGGATTCCTGCCGGAAGAATATCGGTGAAATGGAGAGCCGAAGCGGTTGCGGTGGAAGCCGAATTGTCAATGGTAATGGTCAAAGTGCTGGTTCCACCCGGAATGTTTAAATCTGGCGAAAAAGTTTTGCTAAAACCCGGAGGAGGGTTGACAGTATAAGTATCGGTTGCCGTTCCGCTATTGCCTAAATTTGAGGTGAGATCCCCGGTTGTATTGACGTGCATACCGGCCGCATTATTGGTCACATCCACCGCCACGGAACAAGAGGTTCCGGTAGAGGCTGTACCTCCCGAAAAGATTATGATACCCGTTCCGGGAATAGCCGTCAAAGTGCCGCCAATGCAGCTTGAAGACGAATTTGCCGGCGTGGCTATCAGAACACCCGCCGGGAGGATATCGGTAAAATCCAGACCCGTGGCATCAACCGTGCTGCCCGTATTGTCAATGGTAAAAGTAAGGGTGCTGATGCCACCGATTACGTCGGGATTGGTGCCAAAACTTTTACTAAAACCAGGTCGGGGATTGACCCTATAAGTGTCGGTTGCTGTACCGCTGTTGCCAAAAATGGAAGTGAGGTCTCCGGTCTTATTGACGAAAGTGCCCGCTGCATTACTCGTAACATCAACCGCAATCGTGCAGGTCGTTCCACCAACAACCGTACCACCTGAATAGGAAATAGTACCAGTTCCCGGATTGGCGGTAAGCGTTCCTCCGCTACAATTTGAAGTGGCATTTGAAGGTGTCGCTATCACCAATCCTGCTGGAAGGTTATCGGTAAAATCCAGTCCAGAGGCACTAGCTGGGGTACCCGTATTGTCAATGGTAAAGGTGAGGGTGCTAACCCCGTCGACAATGCCCGGATTTGTGGCAAAACTTTTACTAAAACCGGGTGGGGGAGAGTTCACCGTTAAAGTAGCAGTGGCGGGTATGGCAGCCGATAATCCTTGAACGGTGAGGTCACTGGTCGTATTTAGAAAACTTCCAACGGAGGCAGGTCCGGTGGGCACCTGAAGTGGCACACTAAAAACACAAGAGCCTCCCGCCGCCAAGTGTCCTCCTTTCAAAGCCAGCAAAGAGGTGCCTGCCAATTGAGACCCCGACCCGCAAACGTCAATCGCAGGCAAAGCGGTGGCAACCAGGCCGGGAAGGACAGCATCCAGGTCGTCAGAGAATTTGATGTCTGTCATTGCGCTGGTAGTGCTGAGGTTTTGAATCGTGAAGGTGAGGCTTGGGGTTCCGCCGGGGAGGGTGGGTCCGTCAAAAGCTTTTGAAAAGTTCAAAAAATTTAATTGAAGTACATCGGATGCAGGGGCACCAGTTACCGTTAAACCTAAACCACCCACGATTCCGGTGACCAGGCTGGTCGTATTATTCGCAATAGTCCCAAACCCAACCGGAGAAGGAACCTGAAGGGTCACGGAAAATGTGCAAGAACCACCTCCAACCAAGCTGCCTCCCGTAAAACTCAGTAATGAGGTTCCCGTAATCTGCGAACCGGCTCCACAAAAACCATTTGGAGGCAATGTCGTGGCCACTAAACCGGGAAGGGCGGCATCCAGGTCGTCGGTAAAAGAGATGCTGGAAATAGTCTGCACAGCATCCAGGTTGGTTAGCGTAAATTCGAGCGTTACTGTTTCGCCCGGAGCTACCGGGTCATCTGTAAAGGATTTGGTCAGAAGAATTTTATTGTTTTCAACTATGAGGTTATCCGTCGCAGCATCGAGTGTTACCGAAGATCCCCCTATGGTGGCAGTTAAATTACTCGTCGTATTAATATAAGTATTAGGTGCAGCGCCGCCCGGTACCTGAACCGTCACGTCGAAAGAGCAGGAATTTCCCGCTGTAACGTTCCCTCCGCTGAAGTTGAGTAAACTTGTTCCGGAAATGGAGGATCCGGCTCCACAGGGGGTAGTCGGTAAGGGTGCAACAGCCACCAAGCCTGAAAGCGCATCATTCAAATTGTCGGAAAAAGAGATACTTGCGGCATCCTCCGTTAAGGAAACATTATTAATCGTGAAGCGGAGCGTTGCTGTTCCACCGGGAAGGACAGGGTCATCTGTGAACTCTTTGGTCAATTGCAATCCTGCAATTTTAAGGTTGTCGGTGGCTTTATTACCCGTTGCTGCCAAGCCTCCTACCGTAGCCGTAAGGTCTCCCGTCGTATTTAAATGGTCTCCTGCTGTCGCAGCATTTGGCACTTGAACCGGTACCGAAAAAGTGCAGGATTGTCCTGGTGAGAGCGTTCCACCTGCAAAATTAAGTTTCGATGTCCCAACTATGGAAGAGCCGATGCCGCAAATATCGTTAGCGGGCAAGCCCGTGGCCACCAAGCCGGTAATTACCGCATCGAGGTCATCAGGGAAGGCGATGTTGGTTGCATCACCTACAGCCATTGCATCATAGGTGATGGTAAACGCAAGGGTCGCGGTTCCTCCGGGTAGTACCGGGTCGTCGGTAAACGATTTTGTGATCTTTGGCACAGCCAAAATGACGAGGTCGTCAGTAGCCGGTTTACCCGTTGCGGTCAGACCATCCACGGTGGCAGTGATGTCACTTGTGGTATTGGTGAACGTTCCGGGAGAGTTGCCTACCGGAATTTGAATATCAACGGTGAAGGTGCAGGAGGCTCCCGGTCCGAGGCTTCCACCGCTTATTGTAAGAACGTAGCCTCCCAAACCGTCGGAGCCCGAAGAAATTCCAAATCCCGCACAAGAGGTAGTGACAGGGACGCTGCCAGTCGTATTTGCTCCGGATATAAATGCGGAGAGGTTATCTGTGAAGGAAATATTTGTTGCGGTAGAAGTAATACTAGTATTGGTTATCGTGAATTCGACGGTAGTGACACCTCCTGCCGGGATCGGGTTGTCGAGGAAGGTTTTGGTCAGCAGGGGCCCCGGTTCAACGAAAAGAATGTCTGATGTCGGGTTGCCGGTTACCATGGTTCCTGCAATATCAGCCGTTATTGGACTGGTGGTATTCGTGTAATGTCCAGCGGTGGTAGCTGCCGGGACCAGTAAAGTAACACTGAAGCTGCAGGAGGCCCCTGGGGAAAGGTTCCCCCCTGAAAAAGTTAACAGGGACGGACCCGTTATCGATGAACCTGCTCCGCAAAACCCATTGGACGGCAAGGCAGTGGCAACTATGCCGGAAAAAACGGACTCCAAATCGTCGGTGAAAGAGATGTTGGTTGCCGAATTAAACCGATCCAGGTTGGTAATGCTAAATTCCAACGTAACCGTACCCCCAGGAGGTACCGGGTCATCGGTAAATGATTTCTGGAGAAGAATTTTATTCGGCACTGCCACATCAAGGGTGGCGCTTGCTTTTCCACTCGTGACAGTCGCAAATGAGGGAAAAGCAATAGAAGTCAACTCGCCTGAAACATTATCCAACATCCCACCCGAATTGCCAACAACATCTACGGTGACGGTACAGCTCGATGATGCTGTCAATCCCGTCCCGGAAAAGGAAATAATGCTGGATCCGGGGCTTGTAGTAATAATTCCACCCGTACAATCGGTGGAGGCATTGGTCGGGTCTGCAACTACCATTCCGGCGGGAAAATTATCGGTAAATGACGCAAAAGTTAATAAACCAGTATTGGCCGTATTGTCAATAATAAAGGTCAGGGTGCTGCGCTCTCCAAAATTGATGGATGCCGGCGAAAAGCTTTTACTAAAACCGGGACGGTCAGTAGCTACCGTCAAATCTGCGCTTGCAGTACCGCTATTGCCGGCGCTTGAGATCAAATCACCCGAAGTATTCGTATGTGTGCCAGCCGTGCTGCTGGTCACGTCAACGGTTATGGTGCAAGTTTTTCCTCCTCCCAAACTACCACCGCTATAAGAAATCGTGCCGCCACCGTCCGGCGCACTGAGCGTGCCTCCCAGACAAGTATTCATGGCGTTGGCAGGCGTGGCGATGGTCACCCCTGCAGGCAAAACATCCGTAAAGTCCAAATTCATTACCGGGGAGGCGCTTCCGTTGGTGATGGAAAAAGTGAGCGTACTGACGCTGCCAGGCCCAATTGTTGCCGGGGAAAAAGACTTGGAAAAGCTTGGTGGACCCGGTTGTCCCTGTAGAGCCAGAGAGATTAAAATAAAGCCCGAAAAAAGGAGGCTGATGGTCAGCGCTTTATTCCGGAAAGGTGTAAGTTTTCTCATCATGTTCGTGGGTTGAAGAAGCCTATGTGAAATTCCCGGAATTCCATTCAAAGAGGAATTTCAAACAAACCCTTAATCGTTTATTTTCGCGAAAATCGAATTGCCAAAGGGCAGCGACAATCGAATTTCAATCAAAAGCAAATTTGCAAATGCCAAAGCCGCGACTCCAAAATTGGGGTGAAGAGCATTCCACAATCTGATTAGTCCTTTCAAAAAAATGAAACCTCAACTAAAAAAAAGTAACAATTGTTCCTGCCATTTAGAGGTCTCGATTCCCAATAGTTGAAGGTCAATTCCGCTGCTTTATTTAATTTCAAGTTTCACTATTTTCTTGCTGTATTGCGCCTCTTCCGTCCTAATTGTCAACAGATAGAGCCCGTCGGTTAAATCTTTGATAACCGTATTTGGAATTTCCAGCCTCGTTTGCCCTTCGTTTAAAAAGATTTTTTGTCGAAAGAGGACAGCCCCTTCAATTTTAAATAATTGAAAGAATGCTTCCTGTTGTCTTTTGGATTCTATCTGAACGCTCAGTTGAGAATCAAATGGATTTGGCGAAACGCTGACCAAAAGCCCATCGGGGTTCAACACCTCCCTCACCGCAGTGACGGTCACATTTTCTTCGATGGTGTAAAGGCTGTCAACCGACAGATCTTTTATCAAATCAGAATGACCATTTGTCCAGTCGATTCGGATGCTATCCACAAAAGCGATATTATTCAATCCAAAATGGGCAATGCTGGAATGTTGCGAACAATAACTAGCCCCGCCGCCGTAAATCTCCCTCAGAAAGGTTTGCCCGCCGGCATATAACCAAATCTTGGAACCAAAAGCATCGCGGTTGCTTTCTTGGCCCACCAATTTGAATTGGACGTAATGGTTGTCGTTGTTCGTTTCGTTGACGTAAAATTTAGAAACCCCCTCCAGTTCGTCTAAAACGACGACAAAAATATCCAAATCGCCATCCCGGTCAAAATCCGAATAAGCCATGCCCCTTCCAAATGCGATATCCCCTACGCCGGCAGCATCCGTGACATCCGAAAAGGTTTTGTCGCCATTGTTCCGGAACAATTTGTTGGGGTCATTCGTGGCGGTGGCAAAAGTTGACAAAGCGGGTATCCGACCATTGGAGACGAAAAGATCCAGCCAACTGTCGTTGTCGACATCCAGGAAAGCGGTGCCCCACCCGGTGGTGAGGAGATTTTCTTCCGGCACGGTATCATTTGCAACTCCAGCGTAATCGGTAACATCCTCAAAAATGCCCTCCCGGTTTTCAATCAGCGCGTTTCGACCAATGTTGGTGATGTAGTAATCGATGTCGAGGTCCTGGTCGTAATCCCCCGCGGCAATGCCCATGGCGAATACACCTATATCGGCGCCACTGACGGAGCTGATGTCCAGGAATTGGTGTGCGGGATATTCGTTTTCATAGAGGACATTCGGAACAATATAACCGCCAAAATCATTGCCGACGTAAATATCTACGTCGCCGTCCATATCAAAATCCGTCGGGACCGCCACATTGGAACAACCCAAATCCTCCAATCCCATTTCAGTAGCCACTTGTGTGAAAGTCAGACCACCATTATTTTTATACAAGAAATTTGGGAAACAAAGGTGGTCAAACCCGACAACCGTTCCGCTTGAATCCTGACTGAATATTACTTCTTCGACGTGATTAATCACGAAAATATCGAGCAAGCCATCCTGGTCATAGTCCAGAAATATTGCGCCAACCGAATAGACAGCTTCCGGCAGCCCTGCCGGAGAACCGATTTCCGTAAAGGTTCCGTTTCCATTATTGTTGAATAAAAGGTTGCGGCCGTTGGCTCCATTTCCGTTGTCAAATTCTTCCCAGGTCGTCACGAAAATTTCCCGGTCTCCGTCATTGTCGAGGTCTGCTGTTGCGACGCCCATCGTGTTGAATTTCCCGGTGATATTTAATCCAATATCCTGGGTGATTTTGGAGAAAGTACCATCTCCATTGTTTTGGTACAAAGCATCCTCGTTGAGCCCGCCTGTGCAGTACAAATCCTCATCTCCATCATTGTCAAAATCAAAAAAAGCCGCCCCGCCCCCGGTCAACACGCGGGCTTTGTAGGCTTGGTTGATTCCAATAGCAGCCCCTTGTTCAGAGAAAATCTGGGCGTCAATTGTGCCGCCCAACCCGAGCACCAAGGACAGAAAAACAAATTTTTTTGAAGAGGAAGAACTCATAGATGCTTTCAGATTGATTCTTTAATTCGAGCAGTAAATTTGCGAAATCTTCAAGATTTAGTAAATTTCGCATGTTTAGCCAGTTGAAAATGTTTAGTAGGTTTAAAATCAACAAGTTATAGATTTACTAAATTATAAAAATTTTGTACATACGTATGTACAAATCGGGTCTTTTCTCACTTTGTCAAAATCATCACCTTCGAATCGATGATTTCGCCATCGATGGACAGCGTATAAACATAACTTCCTTGTGCAAAGGCAGCTCCTTTAACGGTTATCTGGCCAAGACCGCCTTGTGAAATGTCGAAAGAATCCAAGAGTTTCCCCTTGATATCTCTGACTTCCAATTTTGCAGTTTGCACATCCTCGGGAACAAAAAATTGGATTTGAGTACTTTCGTCAAATGGATTGGGTGCATTTTGCAACAAAAAGGAATTCGTGACCCTCATTTTCGAAGCATTGGCGGCACAACAATTACTCATCCCTCTCCGGATAGTCTGATTTTCCTGTCGAAGTTGCTCATTGTGCAGCCGCAATGCCTGAATTTCCGCTTCCATGGTTTCGATTTTTTGCAAAATTTCTTTATTGCTGACATGATTCTTCGGCAAAACATCAACGTCCGTAATGATATCGTCCGGGTAGAAAATGTCTTCCGAAATCCCCTGCTCATTATTGCCCGCAATGTCCTGGTCACTTCCGTCGTAAACATCCACATTCCGTTTTTCAGGTTTGTCATGTGCAGGCACGGTGGGTTGCATGCCGGGCAGACGCCCGTTTTCGTCTTCCAGTGGTTTCAGGTTTTGCCCGGCGACAAATTGCAAAACAGCCAGTTGGAGGATAATTAGTGAGAAGAATTTTATTTTTTTCATGATAAATTATTTTTTAAATAAGGTTTTTGACTGTCAAGTAACGATAAAAAAAATCCGGGTTTACGTTTACTAAACCTTCAAAGTTTAGTAAACGAAGAACGTGGGCAACCCTATTTTTTCCCCAGTTCTTCCGCAGCAGCCGTTTCATTTTGCCTCATTACCATTTGCGTTAGTTGGGCTACCTGCTCCTTCAAACCCTGTAAATCGGTTACGCTATTTTGAAGAGCCGCTATTTCCGCTTTTTGGGCGTCGATAATTTTTTGTTGTTCTTTGATGGCTTCGACCAGAATTGGGGTGAGTCGGGAGTAATCTAACGACTTATATCCATCCGGCTCCGTTTTGACCACTTCGGGATAGATTTTTTCCATCTCCTGGGCGATGAAGCCGATCTGTCTGCCTTGGTTGAAGTGTTTGTCCGGGAATTCATTTATTCGCCAATCGTAATGTACGCCCTGTAGTTGAAGCACTTTTTGCAAGGCTCCTTCGAGGGGCGAAATATTTTTCTTGAACCGAATATCGGAGGAACAGGTAATGCCGGTAGTGACACTGGCAGCGGTTGTGCCGATTGTGCCGCAAACTTCCAATGTGAAGGAGGGAGCGGTAGTGCCGATACCGACGTTGCCGGCGGTATTGATAACGAGTTTTGGGGTGGGAGAGGCATTGGTGCCCAATTCAAGTCCAAGACCGAACCCCGAGCGGATAATCAGGTTGGTCCCCCACGAAAATATTCCTTTCTCGCTCACGCCATCGTGCAGACTCATTGTGTTGCGAAAACGGCTTGCTCCATTTACGTCTAAGCTTACTACCGGACTAGCAATTCCAATCCCCACATTTCCGGTAGTGCGAAATACATCCGTTCCATTCGTCGACCAATTGCTGCCTCCACCCGAACCCAAAGATTGCCAAGCTGTGCCATCGAAGTACTCAGGCGTATTGGTGTCCGAGTTTCCACGAAGCATCCCTTCCACCCCAGCAACAGGTCTTTGCGCCTCCGTGCCAATGGGCAAAGTCATCGCCCCAGTGTCTATAACGACCAAACTTCCATTAATCTCCGCATTGCCGACCACATCCAAGCTGGCCGAGGGGGAGGCGGTTCCCAATCCAATTTCTCCATCAGAACTGATAAAAAGGCTATTGGACGGAGCATTCGGTCGGATCTTAAAAGGAAGCCTCGAGCCATTGGTGGCATCCCGGATAAAAAAGTTGGTTTCATTACCTGCCACGTCCCAGGTTTGGGGGGTAAATCCGGAGGAACCGTCTTGTTCCAACCTCAGCGTAGGTGTATCACCGTCTTTACTGTGCATTTCGACCACTGGGGTGGAGGTGCCAAATCCTACCCTGCCACCATCATCGACGTACAAAGAATGCGAAGGGGCACCTGCCTCTATCGTAAAGGGTGTCCGTCCGCCGTCGATGTCATCGATGGAAAACCTGTTGGCCCCGCCATTGGAAGAGTCATTCGCCGTAATTTGCCAGTCGTTGGTGGGGAAACTGGCAGAACTGCTGGTGTCCTGAAATTTAATGCGAAGATTATTTTCTTTGAGCCGCTGGGTGTCAAAACCGAAACTTTCCCCGTTCACACAGTCAAATCCGACACACAAACTGCCGTCAACAATCAGGTCGTCTAAAATGACCTGGTCATCTACCATTCGGGTATTATCCCACGCCCGGGTGGTCAGCCCTAAACCGTAATTAGCCTTCTCCTCGATGGATGCGTATAATCCGAGGTGCCTGTTATACGGGCCCTCTCCACTCGTAGCCAACATTGGTTTCTTCAAGCTTTCTTCATTCAAATAGGGATAGACGAATTTTCCCTTTTCTATACGGAAGTGGAAATTGTAAAATTGGACATCTTCCGGGATGTTTAATTTTTTCCGGAATTCCGCCAGCCCTTTGTAATTTTTTTGATTACTCAAGCTCCGCATTACTTTTTGGTCTTCGGTCGATACGACGAACAAGGGCGTGACCTGCAAAGTATATTGCCCGTCGGGGAAATAACCGCCCGCAGAATTGAGGTTTTTCAACTTTATTTCATCCGAATTAAAAACGCTTTTCCGCCAGTAGTAGGCTTCCGGACCACCTATTTCCAAAAGATAACCTCTTGAGGGGACCTTTTCAAAGTAAACGGTGGTTTCATCAGCGCTTATTTTTATATCCTTAACAAAGGATTGCCCAGCTAACTCATTTGCAAATAAAAAACAGCATAGCATCAGGACGGTGACAAAGGTTTTCCTTGGTTCCATTTTAAAATTGTTTTAATAAGTCTAGTGCAATAAAGGTTTTCCAAATTTGTTTGGAAATAAATTATTTTTATAAAAAATTGAAAATTAATAGATTTCCCATGAGCGCCAAATAAATTTGGCGTACCAATGGTCTTTTGCACTAGAGTCTTTAATGAAAAAAAACAGAAAGAGCAAAAAAATGAACTTGTGGCTCTCAATAAAGAAGTCTGATTTGCTAAAGAGAAAAAGTAGCTCGAAGATTGGAAAAGCAAATTTAATAGAAAATTATCCTACTAAGCAAGTTTTTGGGCAAATTTAATGCTGCGGTTTTAGTGTTATGTTAAAAAAATCCTATTGCAGGAGCCTGTCCCGTATGATTTTTTCTACATAAATATAGCTCCTCATTTTTGGGCAAATTAGATGCCAATTTTTTTTGCTTTGTAAACCACTCTTTGTTAGGTAGTTCGGCGGATTCTATATTTTTTTAATAATTTTAATTTGAGATGAAGGTTTTGGAAATTTTAAAAGGGAGGGTTGTGTTTGAGAGTGGAAGAATTTTTAGGTGGGAAAATCCAAACAGAAGAATTTCTTGCAGTAGTAGTCCTAAACTTTATATCACAGAGCAACTTGAAGTAGGTAGAATATTTATCAATGAAATGGAAGGATGATTTGGTAATCGAGTGATTTGGGTTGGGACATTAGCTATTCATTATTGATCGAAACCAGCATTGTCTTTAATCAATTCCGTAACCTTTTCAGGTTCTCTGTGGCCGAAAATGACCTCTTGGATTATATGAAACATCTTTTCCGCAAGGCTTATTCGGTCAAAGTTTATTGCCAGCTTTTCACAGCCTTTCCTGCAATTTTCATAAAAGGTTTTATTGTTTTGAATAAAGTTCAGTTTTTCCAAAAAATCGAATTTGTTTTCTGGTTCAAAACAAATGCCTGCTTTATATTTTTTTATTATCCTTTCAGATTCTCCCTCAACCCCCAATAAAATCGGTTTCCCCATTGCTGCGTTTTCGAATATTTTGGAAGGGATAACGGTTTTAAAGGTTTCTGATTTTCTTAAAGGTACTAAAGCCAAATCAGTGATACTGATATATTTTCTTATTAGAACTTTCGGAATGGGAGGGATCATTGTTACATTTTCTAAACCCAACCTTGCCTGCAAATTTAGAAGTTTTTTCTTCTCAGCACCATCGCCAATAAATAAGAAATGAACTTGTCCTTTGGTTTCTTTTGCACATTCCAGGATAAAATCGAGTTTATGCGCCATGCCGTGTGTTCCCAGGTAACCGATGACAAATTTGCCTTTAAGATTAAGCTGATGTAATAATTCTTCATCTTTTGGCATGGGCAGAAACTTATCCATTTGAACGCCTTTTTTTACCACCTCTACTTTTTCAGCAGCTATCCCCCTTTCAACTATTCTTTCCTTGAAAGCATCGGTAACTACGACAATTTTTCGCCACCTAGCCCATAAAAAACAGTAAAAACGGTACCGGATTTGGATACACTTGAGTGGGCGGAGGGTGTGGAAGAATAGGAGGAATTTTTGGAGAAAGATGCTATTTGTCAAGTTCTTTTTTGAAAGTTTCTACGTTTATCACCTCAATTATTGGAAAATTTTCCGATTTCAAAATGTTAAAATGTTTATCCTCTGTTACAATAAACTTTGCTTGGCAAGCAATAGCACAATCTACAAACTTGTTATCATCAGCATCGAATTGGATGAGATTCCAATAGAAATACTTAGTTACCCATTCAATATTAACGGCGTTTTCGATGGTTTGCAAAACAAATTGGGCTACAGCTTTTCCCATATGTTGAGTAATGATTTCCTCATATTCTAACAAAATATCTGTGGTAACACAAAGTGTATATTTTTCATCGAGGAAACTTTGGAATACCCAATGATTAGGGTAGCGGTCAGAAATTGAAACCAATAGCACATTGGTGTCAAGAACAATTTTCATTGGGGTGTTTTGGATTTTGGCGTACGATATGGAGTACGCATATGAGTTTGGAGCATTCTTTGAGCCTCGGCTTCAGTCCAGCCTTTTTCATCCCAAACTTTATTGGCTTCGGCAATGGCTTTTTGGGCAAAAAATTGAGTTATTAACCGTTTAATTTCTAATAAATCTTCATCTGAGACTTCTCGAACGAAAATCTTTAATAATTCCAATTGAAGATTGGAAAATGGCATTTGTAAAGCTTCCATAATTTCTTTTTTTCGAAAAAGTATATTAAGCAACGCAATTTATACCATGCAAAACAACATAGGAAGGACTAAAAGTTCAATCCAGCTTCTTTTTTGCAACGACTCTACGGCAGCAATCGCGGTTTTAGAGGTATTCATAAGTTCATCAAATGGGATTATAGCCGGACCTCGCTCAGGTTGGACATATCATCATAGTCGCCCGTTTGGCGGAGTTCGAACAATTTTGTGTATAATTTCCCGGCGCTATCTGGAACTATACCGGTTTTTATAAAATGCATTCCAAGCAGGCGGATGACACCTCTGTGTGTTTGTGCGGCGTAATTATTCTTGACCAAAAGGGAACTTGTGATATAATAACAAGCATAATACAGTCTATTTGCTACGGCATTCCAATAACCGAGGGTTGCAATCCCTTCCGCTTCTTTCAATGTGTTCTTTGCCTTTTGAATACGGAGATAAACAATAGCTTCCCTTTCCTCATTTGTCAGATTCATAATAGAATGCCTTCTTTTTCGATGTTTTTATAAAACGGTGTAAAATTTCGTTTCTCCCATTCTGCTTTGGAATAAAGTTTTATGGAGAAGAGTTCTCCTTCCTGCCACCCCAGCTCATAGAGTGGGTACGAAATATTATCAAAATCAGCCGGCTCAACTTTTGGCTTGTCCAAAATAACCAAGATGTCCCAATCAGAATCAGGTTTTGCATCCCCTCTGGCCCGCGACCCAAATAGTATGACCTTAGAGCCGGTATCTATGGTTTTCAGCTTCAGCTTGATGGCTTTCAGGATTTTTTCTTTTGACTTTTTCATATTCAAAACTACAAAAATAGCCTGATTCTACGGAGAGGATTTACATAATTTTTACCACTAAAGGCAGATAGGTTTTTTCTGAGGGCAAGATGAATTTAGATGAAACAAGGCGGTTAACCTCCTCCGGCATGGTGTGGTGGCCACTGCGCAGAACGGCTTCCACATGCGCCGCCGGTATGCCCATCTTCACCGCTACAATGCTACAGGCTGTCTTGGCATTTACATCTCCAACGACCAACCCCCAGATTGGGCTTTTCTTCCTCCAATACCTTTTCAAATTTCAATATTACGTGGTCTTTCAGCCAGGTATGGCTGCCTCATACATACGCATGTAAAAGACCCGATTTGTACATACGTATGTACAAAATTTTTACAATTTGGTAAATCTATAACTCCTTGATTTTAAATTTACCAAATCTTAAAGATTTTGCAAATTTTT
>CAZJYF010000040.1:0-14899 GCA_964549665.1 uncultured Saprospiraceae bacterium | reverse complement strand
AACATTTCCCAACATAGCTTTACCTATGAATTTGCTTGAAAGAGGTGTTCCGATTAGATTAATGTGCTTAAAATACTGGAGGGAAACCAAGGAGGGAAGGTTGGACTTTGTAGATGCAGGACTTTTGCATTCTTTGCTTCCAAGTGGAGAAGCATTAATTTTCTCGTAACGAAAAGGGGGAAATTAGGAGAAAAGGGGGCAAATCCTTCCGAAAACCGGGATACTCCAGTTTTTATTTTCTGCTTCCATTAACTTGCTGCTTGAATTAGAAAATTAAGTATTTAAACCCAAGCAATGTCCAAATTTATAATTTCAAAGAATCTCTTTGTCACACAAAAACAAATTTAAAACAATTCCCGAAAGAAAATTAGTGAATAATGGATCGGCGAAAAGAATCTATTCCAATAATTCGATTCATACCTTACTCTATCGGAAAATGTATTCATTGCAAAAAGAAAAGATGGCAAACCAAAATTGGACAATTTATTCATTTTATCTTCCAAAAAGATATTTTCTGGGCATTCCAAATGTCACCATCCCAACCAGGAATACCTAGGTTTAGTATATGGTTGTCCTGTCAATTGATAATCCTGCCGAACCGCTCAATTTGCAATGGGCTACCAAGTTGTGTTTTAACAAGTTGTTAATTGAAGGGAGATTTCCGGTATGGTGTTCTACGGTTCAACAATTTGATTAATGTCAGAGGTTCCGTTTCCCTTTTTGCTCAAAAACTGGAATGAAGGTGCGTTGCAACTTAAGGATTTGAAAGGCCCCGTTTTAATATATTACTAGACGATAGCATTTCATCCGGTCAAACACATTGCTTGTGGTGAAGGAGGCATGATTACGGCCAACAACAGGGACTTATACGAAAAACTTTTAACACTACGAACACACGGCATTACGAAAAAACCGGGTCAACTGTGGGAGAACCACGGCGGCTGGTATTACGAAATGCAGGAATTGGGCTTCAACTACCGCCTCTCCGACATTGCCTCCACACTAGGGCTGTCGCAGCTTTCGCGGGCGGGAGAAGCATTGGAAAGAAGGAAAGCAATCGCTAAAAAATATGACGAAGCCTTTGCGGGAACATCTATCCAACCAATCCGACCCTCTTCGAAAGTCGGCCACGCCTGGCATTTGTATGTCATTCAGACCGACAATAGGAAGAGGCTCTATGAAACACTATAATTGAAGGGTATTCACACACAAGTCCATTACATACCCGTACCTACGCTACCCCACTATCGAAAAACTGGTTGGCAAAAGGGAACACTGCCGGTAGCAGAGGCCTACTACCGCCGTTGCCTTGGCCTGCCGATGTATCCGACATTATCTGATAAAGAACAAAAATTTGTAATTGAACAAACAAAAACACTATCCTATGCGCCGTTTAGCTGTAATTCCAGCAAGGGGGGGGAGCAAAGGCATCCCTCGAAAAAACATTCGAAAGTTTATGGGCCGCCCGGTGATTGCTTATTCTATTGGGGCGGCTATTAAATCCGGATTATTTGATGAAATAATGGTTTCTACCGATGATGAAGAAATTGCCGAACTGGCAGAATATTATGGGGCCAATGTGCCTTTTCTGCGATCTGCCCGCAATGCCTTGGGTCATGTGACTACTGTCGACGTACTATTAGAAGTTTTAGAAAAATTCAGGGAAAAGGGAATTCGCTTCCAGCAAGCCTGTTGCATTTATCCTGTGGCACCGATGATTTCGAGCAGGGAGTTGTATTTGGCTTACAACAAGATGCGAAAGAGAAATTACGACTGCATAGTTCCCGTCACGCGGTTCAGCTATCCAGTTCAGAGAGCCTTGCGTTTGAAAGACGGAAAGTTAGAAATGATGACTCCGGATTATTTATCTGTTCGCTCGCAGGACCTGGAGGTTGCTTATCACGATTGTGGACAATTTTATTGGTTTGAAGTGGAACAATTTATTGCTAAAAAAGCCTTGTTCACGGATAATACGGGGGCCATTGTTCTCAACGAAATGGAAGTGCAGGATATTGACACGGAAATCGACTGGCAATTGGCGGAGTTGAAGTTTCAATTAATGGATATTGATCATGAAAACAAAAGTCCTATTAAGAGCCGACGGGCATGACAGGATGGGTATTGGCCACGTCGTTCGGATGATAGCCCTTTTCCGTGGTGCCAAAGTCCGAATTCGATTGTCATTTCGCCATCCGCGAGCCTTCTGCTGTTCTTCAGACTTTGATAAAAGGTCATTGCCTGAAACTTATCGAGTTGCCAAAAGAAAACACACTTTTCACGGAAGCCCGTTTTTTATGCAAAAACTACTTGGATGGAAATGAGATAGTCGTCCTGGACGGCTACCATTTCCTATCCGGTTATCAGCGGGTATTGAAAAAGACCGGATGCAAAGTAGTTTGCATCGATGACCTTCATCACACGCACTTTGCCGCAGATGTCATCGTCAATCATCCGGGGGGAGTCCGTACCGGCACAAGGCTGTCATGGAAACTTTTATCGAAAAGAGCCACCTGGACATTCAGCTTTTACACAATTTGTGCCCCCAAAAAATGGTGGACATCATGCGGCTGTGTCCAATAGCCGTCTGTTCTCCAAGCACCGTTGCGATTGAATATTTGTGTGTAGGCGGAGCGCTCTATTTGCATCAAACTGCTGATAATCAACAAGATATTATGAATTATCTGTTGAATAAGGAACTTGCCTTTCCATTGAAGGAACTTAAAGAAGATAAACCGTCTCTGCGTTCCATGTCACTTCAGAAGCAACGGCAGGAATTGGACGGAAACAGTGGAAAACGATTGCTGGAAGTATTTCGGGAACTAGATTACGAACGCCATTGCCGATTTCGAAAAACTGAAATTGAAGACATGATGCTATATTTTCACTGGGCAAATAGTCTTTCTCCGAAGGGTCTATCCCAGAATATGGATATGCTCAATCTGAGCGAGCACAAGCATTGGTTTTCCAAAAAAATATTTGATGTCAAGAGCTTTCTGTACCTGTTGGAATACAAGAACGAGCCTATCGGCCAGATTTGCTTTGAACTAAACGAGAAGGTCATTTTGAATTACTCCATAATTGCTCCTTTTCGGGGTAAAGGATTGGGGGGTTACCTTCTTGATAAGGGGATGAAACAATTGCAAAAAGATGCTGGGTATCTGATTTCGCTAGAAGGGCTTGTTTTGAAAAAATATTTTCAAAATCCGAAGTTCCGGCAGTTGCCTTCTGAAGAACTTGAAAAAGCTGAAATGATGCTTGTAGATTGAAATACAAAAGATGAAAGATTTGCCAAGTCTTTAATCTTTTATCTAACAGGCTTACACAACTAATTCCTCCACATGAAAAAGACTATTCAAATAGGCTCCACATCAATAGGTGAAAACCACAAGCCGTTTATCATCGCGGAGATGTCGGGCAACCACAATCAAAGCCTGGAAAGAGCTTTGGCTATTGTGGATGCCGCCGCAGAAGCTGGTGCTGATGCCTTGAAATTGCAAACCTACACAGCCGATACCATGACCGTAAAAGGTGTCTGCACCATCCGGGACGAGGGTTCTCTGTGGAAAGGGCAGGAACTGTACGAGCTGTATCAGCAGGCCTACACCCCTTGGGAATGGCACCGCCCATTATTTAAAAGGGCTAAACAGCATGGCATGATTGCTTTCAGTTCGCCCTTCGATGCAACGGCGGTTGACTTTTTGGAAGAACTTGAAGTGCCAGCATACAAAGTGGCTTCTTTTGAAAATACCGACCACCCGCTTTTGCGGAAAATAGCCCAAACGGGCAAGCCTTGCCGATTTGGACGAGTCGGTGCGGGTTTTGCGCGAAAGCGGCTGCCAGGATTTGATATTGCTGAAATGCACGAGCACCTATCCGGCTTCGCCCATGACTTCAAACTTGAAAACCATCCCCCATCTGCGTGAACTCTTTGGCGACATTGTGGTCGGCTTGTCGGACCACACGATGGGCATTGGGGTCCCCGTGGCTGCTGTTGCCTTGGGGGCAAGCGTGATCGAAAAGCATTTTACGCTTTGCCGCGCCGACGGCGGTGTGGACAGCGCGTTCTCCCTCGAACCGGATGAATTAAAAGCCCTGGTTGCTGAGACCGGGCGGGCTTTCCAGGCTTTGGGCAAGGTGCAATACGGGGTTCAGCAGGCAGAGCGGAAAAGTAAAATTTTCAAGCGCTCGGTCTATGTGGTCGAAGACTTAGAGGCAGGAGAGGAGTTCAATGCCCGCAATTTGCGGATCATTCGCCCCGGTGACGGGCTGCCGCCAAAATATTATGAATTGTTTTTGGGCAAACGGGCCTCCCGCGACCTGAAAGCGGGAACGCCCCTCCCTTGGGAAGCCTTCAAGCAAGAAAAAGGAGAAGCCATCATGACTTGTTGAATTCTTTTGTAGTTGAAGGTCATTGGTCATTGGTTTTTTTCTATTGCTTTCCTGTTGTAGTTGAAATTATAAATAAAAAAAGCACTGCAAACGCTTGATTTACAATTATTCACCTCTCCCAACTTCTGCCAAAAAATGTTGAAAAAGAGGCAAATTCTGCCGAAAGCCGAAAATCCCTGCAACATCGGCAAAATTGCGCCACTTTTGAAGTATGAATTTTAAACCCTCCTTCGGCGAATCTCCTCGAAAGGCTTTACATACTTCCCCTCATATAAATGAAAAAAGGTAGTGAATTAAAACGGTTGTTGGAGGAAAGACAAGTGGGGGGCTAACTTGAAGTTGCACCCATGAGTTCATTCCATTTCCAACACCGCCAAAAACTAAAGAACAAACTTTGTATCAAAAACTAAAGAACAAATGCTCATTAAATTTATCAATCATGCGGGCCGAAGGCTCGAACAGGGAATGATGTGTCGTTTAGGTTCTCTCCAATTTAATTTTAAAACATCTCAAACAGATTACTTTTATGAAAATGAACGCTTTATCTTTTTTATTGATACCAATATTTCAAAGGAGAAAGAGGTTCAAATTCAAACAATGCTAGATGATGTAAGAGATTTACATGCATCTAAATTGGAAAAGATTTTTCACGGAAACTACTTTATCGTTGCTATCTGCAAAAGAAATTATTCGATTCATTTATTGCGCGACCCTTCGGGGGTTAAAACGGGTTACTACACCGCTGAGGCGAATGGCTTTTGTGTCGGTTCGGTGATGCACGAGGTGGCTCGCTGGAAAAAACAGGTGGAATTCGATGACGAAGCCGTCCACCAGATGTTGTATTCCGGCTATCTGCTCAATGGATTCACTTTTTACAAGGATGTGGGAGAAGTTCCGATGGGAAACTCTTTGAGATTTGATTCCCGATTCAAGTTTGAAAACAAAAAATACACGCCTGTTCGGATGGCGCAGCAGGATAATTCCCTGAGTGCCAAAGAGAATTTTTACAAACTGCGAAAAGAGGCGCAACTGGCGCACAAAGGGCATATAGCAAGCCAAAATAGGGTGTTGCTTTCCGGTGGTTTGGATTCCATTGCTATGCTGATTGCATTGGACGACCAATGTGAGAATCAATACCTGGATTCCCTTTCGTTCCGGGTGAAGAACACGGAACAAGATGAGACGGTGTATGCCAGGAGCATATCCGGGCATTTGGGCATCCCTAACAGGGTGGCTGAAATTGACCCTTGTGAGGCTTCCAATTATGAGGATTTCGAAAGGAAAATATTGGAAATGAACAACCCCTACTTTGGGGTGTGGATTTTTGGAAACTTTAAGGGGCATCCAAATGAAATGTTTTACGCCGGTCAGGATACCCGGCTGCATACACCTGCCTTGAATGAAGTGGATAAACTGGCCTTCTCCCTGCTCAATCAACAGGATGCCTGGTGGATGAAACACCTTGCCCGCCCCTTCGGAAGGGTATTAATCAGCTTGATGAAAGCCCTTGACTGGGACAAAAACTCGAACAGGGTGTTGAAAAATATGTTCAAGGCAGCCCACATTTTTGACTTGAAACCCTATTTGGAAAAATTTTACCTGAAACTGGATAAAAAGAAAATTGAAAAGAAAGGTTTGCCGACGGATTATTACGATAGGTTCCGCAAATACTTCGAGTTCGATTTGAAGGAGATACCTACTCCCCGGGCTTTGTACAACAAGCTGATCAAATTGAAATGGAAGGAACAATACACCTACGACATGCGCTACCTTCAAGACGTAGCCCGGATGAACCATACCTACATCGCCATGCCATTTTACAACAAGCGGATTGCCGAGTTTTCATCCGGTATTCCGTTTCGGTTGGCGACCAAGCCCATGGTGGGGAGAGCTAAATTTGGAAACAAAAAAGCTTTGGTTTATAAATACGTCCTGCGACATGCTTTCCGAGATAAATTGAACGACCTGACTTTTTACCGGGCTAAGGCTGTTTCATCGATCCTTCATCAGCTTTTCAATGGCGTGCTGGGCGATAAAATCAGGGGCCTTTTGGAAGAAGATTTGAATGGGGAAAACGACTCCTTTATCCGAAAATACAAACTGGAAAATTTTGTGAACCGTTTTTTGAAGGAAGAAACCTGGAGCATCCATTTAACCGACGCGGATTATCTTCAAACGGTTTATTACATAGGCACCATGATTGTTTATCACAAACAAATTGTGCAGCCAAAGGAACATTCCGAAAGAATGAAAACTTCATTGCAAAATGAAGTTCAAGGCGAAAAACTGGCTTTAATGGTGTAGGAGTTAGGGTTAGAGGTCTAAAAACTAGAATCCCTTACAGCCTAATAACTCCAGGCCTCGAACCTCAAATTTGAACTATTGCAACACCTATTCTACTTATAATGCCCTTTATTTCATCCTCACCTTTCAAATGATTTTCTGGATAAGCCTTGCCCTGAACGAGAATATCATCTATCGCGAACGACTTTCTTCGCGCATGAACCGGTGGTTCTTCCTCGTCTTTATTTCCGTGGCTGGATTGATGGTTTTGGCAAATTTATTCGGCTACCTAAACATTTTCAGCATGGCGATTCTGAGCATGTTGGGCATTTTCGCCGGCTGCGAGATGCAATTCTATCTTCTTCGAAAAAAGGGGAATGATTTTAAGAACTCAAGGCGTTTGAATTTCGCTTTTCTTGGGTTTTTCTTCCTTTACTATTTCATTTTCTTTTAAAAACGACCCTGAGAGGCTGTTTCAAAAGTCCTTCCGACCCAATAATTTGCAAAATATTTGAGATTCAGTAAATTTAAAATCAAGGAGTTATAGATTTACCAAATTATAAAAATTTTGCAAATCGGGTCTTTTGATACAGCCTCTCACGGTCGATTTTTCCTAATCCTCCAACTTCACTTTATTATCCCCGTAACCAAATACTTCTTCCAGAGATAATTTAACTACTTTTCCATACTTGCTAAGAGCGACGAAATTCATTTTGTCTTCACTCCCCACCACGGCAAGGTTGTATTTTTTATTTTTTACATATTTTTGGTGGAATTTAGTCAAATCTTCGAAGCTCATTTTTGCGACACCCGCATAAATATCGCGGCGTAGGTCATAATCGAGGTTCTTTTTTTGGGCACTTAGATAGTTGAACAACACGCGGGATTTGGTGATGCGGGTGCTTTCAATTTTGTTGAGAATAGCTTTTTTCGATGTCTCGAAATTCTTCTCACTTTCGGGCAAGTTGTTTAGTAGACCTACCAAAGCATCCAAGGCTTCTTCCTGCTTATCGGCTTGGGTACCGATATAGGCAATCAGGTTGTCGTTTTCATCCACCTTATCCCCCTGTCGATAACTTGAGAAAACGGAATAGGCCAATCCTTGCGCTTCCCGGATTTCCTGAAAGACGACTCCGGACATCCCGCCTCCAAAGTATTCGTTAAATAGCGTCACCTCAGGGGCTATTTCAGGGTTGAATTTTGGACCTCTGTTTTGCAATACCATTTCGGCTTGCACCATATCGTAATTACTGAAGAACACTTTGGGCTCCTCATTCCCCAGTTCTGCAAATTTTCGCCTTTCGGGTAAAGGTCTCAATTCGTCGGGTACCCGGTGGTTTTTGTTCAACACTTTTACCAGGTCTGCCAAAGACCTGGGGCCATAATAGAGCACTTTGTGCTTCAATTGAAGAAGGCTTCGAATGATTTCAATGAGTTCTTGTGAATTTAGGTTGTTCAGTTCCTCATTGGAAAGGACATTGGTGAAAGGCGATACTTTTCCGTATTTTGCATAGTTTGCCAAACCACCCCACAGAATGGTGCTTTTACTTTTTTTGGCATCAGCCCGTTTTTTGTGGGTATCGGAAACCAAATTGACGAGGCGTTCTTCATTGCCCTGTGGATTGGCCAATAATTCCTCGAAAAGCTGCATGGCAGGAACCATATTTTCATCCAGCCCGGTCAAGGTGACGTAGATCCTTTCGTCCGAAGTATTTACATCAAAATCGCAACCCAGCTTGTACAATTCTTTTTTGAATGCTTCATTTGAAAGTTCTTCCGTTCCCAAATACTTCAGGTAATTCATCGCCAACTCCACTATCGGATTTTCATTCGTACCCATATCTAGCAAATAATAAAGCGAGAACAAAGCATTTTCTTCATTTTGCTTGTATAAAACCGGCAAATCGCTTTTCATTTTGCCAATAGTCAAATCTTTTCCATAATCTAGGAATACCGGTTTTATCGATGGCACCTCCGTTTCTTGAATTCCTTTGAAAAAATCGGAAACCGAAGACCTGTCCAACGGCACTTTGGTGATGGAAGGTTTTTCCACATGCAGTGTGTTCGGGTCCTTTCCATTCTTCTTGTAAACTACGGCGTACCCGTTCCCGTAAATTTTATTGGCAAAGGAAACGATGTCCTCTTTGCTTAAGTGCTCCATCTGTTCAATTTTGCTGATATAGTCCTTCCACGGCATATCATTGGTGAAACTTATCACCATATCATTAGCACGAGCGTAATTGTTCTCGAGGGCCCGCATTTTTTCTTTTTTAAAATCATTGATAACAGCTTCGACCAGCCAATCCTCAAATTCTCCTTTTTTAATTGCTTCAATTTGTTCCAAAATCAAATCCCGAACTTCTTCCAGGCTTTGACCTTCCCGCGGTTCGCCGTAAAAAGTGTGAATGGAATAATCGTTCAAATTATCTACATAAGACCCTGCCTGTAGCACTTTTTGACTTTGAACGAGGTTTAAATCAATCAGGCCGGCGGTGGAGTTGTTTAGCAGCATATCCACTAGTTCAACCTTCGTTTGGTCGGGGCTATTGGTGCCGCCAAGGCGGAACCCAATCGTCACCCGTTCTTTATCCGGTCCCCAAACCGTTTTTTCCTGAAGGGTGGTCAGGGTATCCTCGGTTGGTGGCTGAAACGCTTCCAAAGGTTTGGCGGGTAGTTTGCCAAAATATTGATCAACGAACTTGATGGTCTCTCTTGGGTCAAGGTCTCCGGATAAACAAATTGCCATGTTGTTTGGCACATAATATTTGTCGAAATAGGCCTTGATATCGGTAATGGAAGGGTTTTTCAAATGTTCGATGGTTCCAATAACCGTTTGCGTTCCGTAGGGATGCTTTTTGAACAACAACTTGTACAATGCCTCAAAAGCTTTCCAATAGTCATTGTCCAATGAACGGTTCTTTTCTTCGTAAACGGCTTCCAACTCGGTGTGGAATAACCGGTTTACGATCATTCCAAAGCGATTGCCCTCAATTTTCAACCAGTTGTTTAATTGATTGGAAGGAATATTATTCACATAAACGGTTCGATCTTCGGTGGTGTAAGCGTTGGTTCCGGTGGCCCCGATAAAAGCCATCATTTTATCGTATTCGTTGGCAATGGCGAATTTTGCCGCGCGATTGGAGATTTCATCAATTTTGGCGTATTGCGCTTTGCGCTCTTCAGCTCCGGTGAGTGTTCGATAGTGCTGATACATTTGCTCAATGCTGTCCAACAATATTTTTTCACTGTCCCAATCTTTGGTGCAAAAGGTAGAAGTCCCTTTAAACATCATGTGTTCCAGATAATGCGCCAGACCCGTAGAATTGGCGGGGTCAAATTTCCCACCTGCTTTAACCGGGATGTAGGTTTGGATGCGCGGTTTTTCCTTGTACACGCTCAAATAAACCTTCAATCCATTGTCCAGGGTGTAAATGCGAGTTTTTGACGGGTCGTTGGTTACGTACTCATAGGTGTAACCGTCTTCGGTGGCTTTTTTTGTGATAAAGCCTTTTGGTTCGTTCTGGCAAGCATTGAACAAAAAGGTAACAGAAAGGACGACCACTAATAAATTTAAGGATTTCATTTGAAAGGATAATTTGGTTAAAAAAATTCATTGTCACGAAGAAAAGGTAATGCCCTGTCAAGGTAGTAACCTTTGGAAGAATTAACTGGTCAAAAACAGGTTTTATTTCCAAATGCCAGTATGTTTTAAAAAGGGGGAAAGATGATTATGTAAAGACACTTGCGGAAAGGGAAAGTCTCACTCACCTCAGGTCCCAATTACCTTAATTGGTACATTATTAGCTCCCTCAATTCGTACAAAAGAGAATTCAATGCAATCAACTACCAACATTTGTTTCCTTGCGAGTTTTACGAAGACGCAGTTGTTTCACCGGCTCGCTGAAGAATTGACCAAGTCCGGTTTTCGCACTTTTTGGATTGCGACGAACCGGAAAATCTACGTTTATTTGCGGAGGCATTATCCAAACAAGACATCTTATTGCTAAACCATGAACAAATTAAAAATCATCCCCAACTTTGTATTCGATTAGGGCATCATCGGGATGGTGCTGCTGCTGGTCCTTTTTTTCAATTCTTTCCGAAAACTATCACCCTCCTTTTGGATAATGATTGCCCTGATTCTCCCAAATGCAAATATAAACACCCAACTGCTTTGGTTTTCCGTGGGCTGTTATTTGTACGTTTCCATGATTAAAACGGCTGAAACTACTAAGCGGGCAGATGGTGAGGTTGAACTGGGCTGAATGGGAGTGCGATGCAAACTTTTTGCGCCTCTAACTCCATACTATTTTCCAACTCCGAATATTCCTTTTCAAACAATTTGAAAAAATACTGAAAAAAGGGCAAAAACAGCCAAAAACCGAAAATTCACAACACTGACCAAAAAATTACCCCATCTTTGAAGTGTTCAAAAGAAAAAATGCTCCGGCGACATTCCTACAACCACAACACGCTCTGTTTTTTGAAAATAGAATTTTGACAAAAAACCAATGACGAACACCAGACTATGAATAAAAAAGAATTAAAGAACTCACAAACGCAGAGAAGTGAAAAAAAATTGGACTGCCTGCATCTTGGCTTGATAGAAATGGAGGAACGATGCATGTTCTTAAGTCAATCAATGTTGCCGTCCTTCTATTCCTGTTTTTCACAACCTGAATATAAAACTCCTTCTCAACTACCCCATTTTCAATCAATTTGCAGCATTCCGATGCAAGTGGATGATGCGAAAGATAATCCCACACGAACATTCTGTACCATTTTCATCAATCGCGATGTCTCTTCCCCAGATGGAAAGTTGAGACTGCGTTATTGTTTTCAAAACGATGGGCGCTTATTTAAATGCGAATGGACCAAAGGCTTCTTTGGCTAGACAGATAAAATATCAACAAACTTTTTCACATAAGGATGATAGAAAACTATCCCTTGGGACCGATAAGAACAAAACAAACACTCATTATTTTTTTTGGCTAAGTAAAAAACAAAGACTATTTCTTTTTTAACCAAAACTATTTGCAAACAACAAACACTTTGACCAAACACTTGCCCTTATGTTGCCTTTTTTGAAGGCAACTTTTTTTTGACTAAGTGTAATTGAGTATCTCAGCGGAGTCGTTTTAAAGTTGTCGCAATCAAAAATTAGCAGCTCCTAACCACATCCCTGAGATTCTCTTTTTTTATTGAACAGTCCTTCCAGTACTTTATTTGCTGAAAGAAATTACAAAGGGTACATTATTTCTTCCTACTGCCGACTCCTCAGAATCTCAACCCTCTCAACTGTTACATTTTAGCCACATGAAAAAAACACGAGTTTTAGTTGACGCGCGTTTTGTTGGGTCCGAAGGACAGGGTGCAATCACGTACATTGCAGGTTTGTACAACGCGATGTTTGACCATTTTGGAGAGACCTATGAATTTTTCTTCACTGGAAAAGACTTCAGAGCACTAAAAGCTATTTTCCCATTTATGGAAAAATCACACTTCATCCCCGTGGTGGCAGGATCTTATTTGAAATGGTTTTTTGTGGAATTGCCCCGCGTTTTGAGGAAGTTGAAAACGGATTTCGCCCATTTCAAATACATGACCCCATTCGTGAAGCCATGCAAATTTATCGTGACGACCCACGACGTTTTATTCATGGATTTTCCGAAGGATTTTGGTTTTTTTTATACCCTCCAACGGAGCATTTTATTCAAGAAAGCCCTTATGTCGAGCGATATTCGCTTGACGGTGTCAAACTATTCCAAAGAGCGCATCCAAAAGCATTTCGGCGTAGACCCCAAGACGGTTTTTGGGACGCCCAATGCGGTTCGGGCAGAATTTTTCGAACCTTATGACAAGCAGGTTTCCATTGAATACATTCGCCAGACCTTTGGCATTGAAAATTATATTCTCTACGTCAGTCGCATTGAAGACCGCAAAAACCACCAACTTCTGCTACGGGCTTACGACGAACTACGACTCGCTGAAAAGGAGGTTCAGTTGGTTTTCATCGGCAACGATACCTTGGGGAGTACGACAGTGGTTCGGGAAATTGAAAAGCGGAAAGCTGCCTATCCTGGAAAGGTTCATTGGATTAGCGGCTTCGTGACAGACGAAGATTTGTTGGCGTTTTACAGGGGCGCAAAACAATTTGTCTTTCCATCTAAAGCGGAAGGCTTCGGCATTCCACCGATTGAAGCCGCGGCTGCCCGAATCAATACCCTGTGTGCCAATGCTACCGCCATGAGCGACTTTACTTTTTTTGGGGATAATTTGTTCTCGCCCGACAATCTCGGTGAGTTGAAATCGAAAATTTGTAAGAACCTCGAAAATCCACCGGATGAAAACCGGCTGTCGGAAATTTCCAAAGCCATCTGGAAAACCTATTCCTGGAAACAAAGTGCAGAAGTGCTGCACGAATTGATACAAAATGAGACAGTAAAAGAGAAGCTGTTGATTCCTCAGTTACTCCCTACTCAATAGTGGGAAATGGGGACCGTCAGGTCTGATGGTCGGCAAATCGAATGGCGCAGAGACCTTTAATAAACTATTGAACAAATGCTATGAAACAATTAAACAATACTCATTTTACCGGTTGGAATTTTTTTTTGAGGCTTGCTTTGCTTTTGGGTTTTATAGAGATTGTATTCGCCTACCCTGCCCAATTGAAAGCAATTCCCGCAGGGGACACTACCCGTGCTTACGTACATTACTTTGAAACCCAAATCACCCACCTTTACGACCGGGTTGGTGGTCTGAACGGAAAGACCTACCTCCATGGGGAAGGCTCTTTTTTGGAGGGAATCAAAGAAAGGAAGAAAGACAGATGCTGTCATTACAGCAGAGGGATGGGAAATCGAATTTTCAATTCTTGGATTGCCCCTGCTGTATTGGTCAGCGGCATGAGACATTATTCTGGTGAAGTAGAAGATGGCTGTTCCAAGTTTATCAAGCTGATTTTTGATTGCAGCATTCGAAAAAAGAGCTCTATTTTTCTGAAAGAATACAACGACACAGGTTTGACCTACCGGCTAAAGGCAGGTTTTGAAAAAAATACTCGTTTTGAAAATTCTGGATGGGGGCTCCATTGGAATGCTGATGGGTGGGAAGAAGGATTCTTAGCCCCTTCAACTAAAGCTGAATCCGGTTTGCCCAACCGAATGCGCGTTTTGAAGGGGATGCCTGAAAGTAAGTTAATGACCAGCACCGTTGGGGTTGAGGATTACGCGGTTCAGATAGCAGGTTTAGGGCAAGAAAACATTGTCAAAAATAATAGAACCTTGGGAGAATCATCTTCCCAATGTGATTATTTTCATGTGCAGATGAAATTATTTGGAGCAATAAAGGTCAAAATTTGATTGGAGTCAAATTGGAGTCAACTCTTAATTAAGATATTTGTCCGAAACTAAATTAGAGTTTTTTTATTTGATAATAAAATTCTGACATTAAATGCAAACGAGAATTGTTTAGGCGGGGAATCCCCGTCGAGTATTGGCTTTTTTTTGAAAGGTGCTGGGCTGCGACAAGGTAACATCGGATTTCACCTGCAGCCCAAAACCTTTCTTTTTTTGAAAGCAATCTCCTCTAATATTTCAGTTGAATATTTTCGATTTTCACCCAAAAAAACACACATCCAATCTCTCCCGTTCGGAAGAGGTTTTCTTTCACCTCCTCACTTTCTCTCTTCAAAAATCGCAGAGGTGGCCGTTTTTTTCAAGCCACTGTTCTTTTTTTCGGTAATCGGGCATGACCCGCGCCACAATGCTCCAAAATTTTGGAGAATGATTCAATTCTAGAAGATGGGCTAACTCGTGAACTATTACATAATCGATCACGTCGTCGGGGGCAAATAAGAGACGGGTGGAGAGGTTTAGATTGCTTTTTGCAGAGCAACTGCCCCAATTGGAGATGTTGTATTTCAGGTTGACGCTGCGAACAGGTTGTTGAAAATGCTGTTTATTAATTTCCAAAACCCTGTGTGTAATCTCCGGAAGGAAATCCTTCGCAACCAATCGGCTCAACAAGTGCCGGATGGCTTTTTGCAAATGTACTTCCATGTCACAACGGCTCAATTTCAAATGTATCAAGCCTTTGTTTAGCCGCGCCCTATGCGACTTGTTGTCTGAAAATTCGAGGCGCAATTCATAGGTTCGTTTTCCTACTTTCAAAATAGAACCGTCCTGATAGCCTTTCCCGAAAAATCGCCGGTTGACCGCTTCTTTTT
>CAZJYF010000039.1:0-15006 GCA_964549665.1 uncultured Saprospiraceae bacterium | reverse complement strand
AAAGCGAAACCAATGCAGTTGACAATCGTGAGCGCTGTTCCGATATAATGTTTCGGCGCAGTTTGGGCCACCAAGGTTGAAAATTGGGGAGAATCACCCACCACGGTAAAGCCCCAAATTAAGAGAACCGCTAAAAACAGTGGTGCGGGTAAGAAAAAAAATAAAGGAGAAACCAGGCAACAAATCCCGGAGGTAACCAACATGCCGAAGGCTACTTTGGCACTCCCTTTTTTTAGCGAAATATATCCTCCCAACACACAACCCAAGCCACCAATTCCAATGACATAAAAGGACCACAATGGAAGGGAAAGGCTCGTTTGATTGAGCTTATTGTAGGTCACTAAAATTACAGGAACAAAAGCCCACAGGGTGTATAATTCCCACATGTGTCCAAAATAACCGAAGGCTGCATCGCGGAAATCTTTGAAAGCAAAAATTTTTAAAATGGCGTCCCATTCGAATTTGGTTCCTTTCCTGCGGTGGGGTCCGTCTGAAACAAAAAGGAACAAAGACAAACCGCCCACGGCTGCCAAGGCAGAGGTTAGTTGGAGAATCGTTTGCCAAGGAAGCGATTGGGTAAACTGCCGAAGCAAATGTGGAAATGCCGTACCTAAAACCAGAGCACCCACCAAATAACCTAACGCCCTGCCCAAGCCTGTGGCGTACCAATCGGCTGCTATTTTCATTCCGACGGGATAAATGCCAGCGAGGAAGAACCCGGTCAGGAAGCGAAGCAAAAGAAGAAAAAAGAGTTCCTTGGCAACGAAAAAAACCAATAAATTGAAACCAGCTCCTAGAAGGGAGGAAACCAAGAAAACCCTGGAAGGTGAAAAGCGGTCGGCGATGGATAAAAAGGCGAAGATGAAAGTGCCCACAATAAAACCCAACTGAACAGCAGAAGTGATGCTTCCCAATGCCGTCTCGTCCAAGTCCAAAGCCTGTTGCAAATCGGGAAGCACAGCATTGCCTGCAAACCAAAGCGAAGTACCCGCAAATTGAGAGAATACAATCGTCGGCAGTATCCAAAAAGGAATTTTAGTGTTTTCGTTTCTCAAAAGATGTGTTCAATTTTTGGTGAAACTAAGTGTTTGTTTGAAAAAAAACGGCTTGAGCCGTGCATGCTCAAACCGCTATCACATTTAGCAAGTTATGATTTGGCTAATACTAATATTACTGCGTGGCTGTATAATTGGGCATCCCCAAGTGTTGACCGACTTTGAGGATTTATCAGGTTTGCAAGGAAAATTTCGAAAATTCGACCAACCATTCTGAAGGATACATCAAATATACCCATCTAGTCCACATTATCGTGAAGGAATGAGTTATCGTCGTGAATTTCGGGTTCTTCGCCTTCGGAAATGGTCCATTTGGATAGTTCTTCATCAGACGAATGCTGCACATTTTCGAGGGCAACCCCGCGGCGCAAATAGGCCGGTTCATTTTCTAACTCACTAACTACCTGAGGGTTATTCAATTTAACGCGCGTACTTCGCAAGCGTTCTCTGCGCTTTTTTTCCACTTCTTTTTTTTTGCGGCACGCTTCCTCTTTTTTTTCTTTTTCTTCCTCAAGAAGATAGGGTTCTTTATATGAATAAGGCTTTTGTAATTTTTCGATAGTCTCTCGAATGTCTTCGAACTCAAAAGTAGATTCCTTTAACTTCTCTTCATCCTCTTCAAAGCCAATTTCAAGGAAACTCTTTCTTTTAGACCTTTCATCCTCTTCATCCAAAGAAACGCGAATTTTTTCACTTGCCTGTCCGTTGGATTTTTCCAACGAGGTATTTTGTTCAAAACCGGTGGCAATCAGGGTTACACTAATTTTCTCACCCAAGGATTCATCGAAGCAATTTCCCCAAATCAGGTTGGTTCCGTAACCAGCCTCCTCTTGCACAAATTCAGTAATCTCAAATATCTCATCCATCGTCACCTCCTTCGTGCCGGAGGTGATATTCAGTAGGATGTGTTGGGCGCCTTTAATGCTGTTCTCTTCCAACAGGGGGGAGTTGAGTGCTTCATCGACTGCATTCTTGGCGCGGTCTTCTCCTTCCGCCATGGCCGTTCCCATGATGGCGACACCACTACCGCGCATCACGGTGTTGACATCTTCAAAATCTACGTTCACATAGCCCGGCACGGTAATAATTTCAGCGATGCCTTTGGCTGCGGTGGTCAGGATGTCATCTGCCTGAGCAAAAGCCTGGGATAAAGATAAATTGCCATGAATTTGGCGAAGTTTGTCGTTGGAAATGACAATCAAGGTATCCACGTGTTTTTTTAATTCTTCCAGACCGTCAAATCCTTGCTTCGTTCGGCGACGCCCTTCGAATGTGAAGGGGAGCGTTATAATCCCAACCGTCAGAATGTCCATTTCCTGCGCGGCTTTGGCAATAATGGGCGCCGCCCCCGTCCCCGTTCCTCCTCCCATTCCTGCCGTGATGAACAACATTTTGCAATCGCGGGAAAGGTAGGTTTTCAACTCTTCAATGCTTTCTTCACAGGCCAATTTGCCAATGTTGGGTTTCGATCCGGCACCCCTCCCTTCTGTCAGAGTGGGACCCAATTTTATTTTTACCGACACCGGGCTGGTTTTCATAGCCTGGGAATCCGTGTTGCAAATTGCGAAATCAACTCCCACAATACCTTGCTTATACATGTGGGAAACGGCATTGCTGCCTCCACCTCCAACACCAAGGACCTTGATAATCGGAGATTCCTGGTTTTCGTCGATCAGTTTGAAAATCATAACTACTTGTTTTTTGTTAAATGAACTAGGTGTCAAGATTTGGAGGTATGATGAGGTGATGATACATGGGTTGATTGATTTAAGAATTTGGCAAGTTTCCAAACCCTCATCATACCTTCAAACCGCCAAACCACAATCAAAACCCACTATCCGGCTCCGTTTCAAACCATTCTTTGGTTTTCTTAAAAAATTGCTCGTACCATTTTCCCTCTATTTTTTCATGTACCAATTCTTCCTGCCCCTCCAATTGTTCCACCATGCAAGTTTTTCCTTCCTCCACGTCGTTAATGCCGTTAAGCAAAAGGCCGATGGCGGTGGAAAAAACAGGGCTACTCAATTGTTCGGCGTACCCATGTGCCAAGTGCTCTATTGGGATACCGATGCGGGCGGGTATGCCGGTATGGTACTCCGTCAATTTGTCAATATGACTGAGAAGAGAACCACCTCCGGTCAGGACAATGCCGCCGATTAGTTTTTTTTCAAAACCGGAACGACGGATTTCCCAAACAACATAATCCAAAATTTCTTCTGCCCTTGCCTGAATAATCCGGGCGAGGTTCTTCTCAGAGATTTCTTTCAAATCGCGTCCTTTTAGTCCCCGGATAGAGATAATGCGGTTGTCGAAAACCTCGTCGGCCAATGCAGAACCAAATTTTACTTTCAATTTTTCTGCTTGCTGACCGATCACCATACAACCATCTTTGATATCCTTGGTAATGACACCGCCGCCGAAAGGAATTACCGCGGTATGCCGGATGATCCCATCCTCAAAAATGGTGATATCGGTCGTTCCCCCTCCCATGTCCACCAATGCGATTCCAGCCTCTTTTTCTTCTTCACTTAGAACCGCCGCCGCCGATGCAATCGGCTCCAGCATCAGGCTAGCCACTTTCAAACCGGTGCGCTCTACGCACTTCCGAATGTTTTGTGAAGCTGTAATTTGGCCGGTGATGATGTGAAAATTTGCTTCCAGGCGTACTCCTGACATGCCAATCGGGTCAATAATGCCTTGCTCGTCATCCACCGTATATGCTTGTGGGAAAACGTGCAAAATCTTGTCGCCCGGCGGCAGCACCAGTTTGTACATATCGCTGATGAGTTTGTCGATGTCTCGTTGGCTGATTTCCGTGTGGTTATTGTCCCGCGTCAACATTCCACGGTGTTGCAGGCTCTTTACGTGCTGCCCGGCAATGCCGACATGCACAGTCTTAAATTTTACACCTGCTGCCCGTTCGGCAGCTTCCAGCGCATCGGAAATGGCACGGACAGTCTTTTCGATGTTGGTCACTACCCCTCTCATCACCCCCTCGGAATCTACTTTGCCAACGCCAAGTACTTCCAACTTGCCGTGCTCATTGCGATGCCCGGCAATCGCACAAACCTTTGTCGTCCCAATATCCAATGCCACCACTACTTCCTGCTGCTGTTTTTGTGAATTAAAATCGATCATAACTTTTGATTTTTCTTGAAAAAAGTTGAAAGAATTTCCCGACGCATCAGTGCGGGCAATGCGTTAAATCTCATCAAATTACTTCCTCTTGCAAACCACTTGATTATTATATTTTAAATTGATGGTTCTGTATTTTTGCCACCCTTCGTAAGGTATCCCTTCTTCATAAAAAATTTTCAACCGCTTCAACTTATCTTCTACATTATCAAATTTGCCCAGCAATATTTTCTGTTCTCCCACTTTGGGTATGAGGACAAATTCCCCTTTGCTCACATAAATTTGTTCCAACAGCGATTTGAGAAACTCGTCGTCCAAAATTAGCTTGGCCAAATGAAACAAATCCTTCAAAATGTGCTTTTTGCGCTGTAAAAAATCCGGAGAATGAGGCGGAATATTTCCGGTCGCAACTAGAACCCGTGCCGTAAAATGTTTCGACAAAGGCAACTTAATCCCCTCGCCATCCAAATAATAATTCAAGCCGTTGTCATCGACAATACGCAACACCGGTTCTCGTTGAAACACCTTTATTTTTACCTCATTTTTAGCATTTATATGCACTTCGGCATCCAAAACAAAAGGGTCTTCCTCTAACACTCGCTCCACTCTTTCCACGTTTAAGATTCCTAGCGGTTGCTCTTCCAGATGATACCCAAAACTCCTCTTTATCAATTGCCGCACATCCTCAGCATCGATTAGCAAATACCCCCCCGGCAATGGATCAATCGAGACATCCATATTAGCCACCCTGCTCTCCTCCTTGCGCTCCACCGCTGACACTATCAGCATGAAAAAGAGGAAAAGCCCAAATATCCACATGACCCGTTTAAGGATTATTTTTAATTCTTGATTCATGGTTTTCTATGTCACATCCCTCTTCTAAAATAAAAGGGGGGATTTATGAGAAAGCAAATTTTTTATCGGTTCGACAAATGTGTCAATATCGCCTGCTCCCAAGGTCAGAAGGACTTCTAACTCTTTGATACTTAATACTTTCAGCAAGGTCGCTTTTGACACCAGCTCTTTATTTGGATTTTTCATTTTTTCAAAAATAATGGCAGAATCCACACCGGGAATCGGTCTTTCCCGAGCCGGGTAAATGTCCATCAGAAGCAGTTCGTCCAAATTGTCAAGTTCGACAGCGAAGTCATCTTGAAAATCCCGGGTCCGGCTGTACAAGTGCGGTTGAAAAATGCCGGTAATTTTCCTTCCGGGAAATAATGCTCTCGCCGCAGCAATCGCTTCTTTCAATTCGGATGGATGGTGGGCATAATCATCGATAAAGACAACCCGTTCATCGCGATAAACGAACTCAAATCGCCGCTTGACACCTTCGAAAGTCGCCAAGGCTTTTTTAATAGCCGCTCTTGAAATGCCGAGTTGCAGAGCTACGGCGATAGCAGCAGTGGCATTTTCAACATTGTGGCGTCCCGGTAATGCAAGACGGAGATTTTTTATGCACGACTCCTTTCGGCCATTGGCATTCACCGAAAAATAGTCAAACACAAACCAACCATCTTCTACCCGGATATTCACGGCACGGCAATTGCCCTCCCCCACTCCATATGTTTCAAACAACTGATTATCAAAAAATTGTATCAGATTATTTTTTATAAAAACCGAACCACCGGGTTTTATTTTTTTTACGAATTCTTTGAAACCCGATTCGTGCATTTGTTCCGCATCGCCGTAAATGTCCAAATGGTCAGGATCCATTGAAAGCACCATCGCAATTTCGGGTTCCAACTGCAAAAAAGAACGGTCGTATTCATCTGCTTCTACCACCAACCACTCGCAGGTCCCTTCGACGTAGTTCGACCCAAAGTTGCGGGCAATACCTCCAAGAAAAGCCGTGCAATCCAATCCGCCCGTCCACAAGATATGGGTCAAAATAGAGGTGGTCGTCGTCTTACCGTGTGTCCCTGCAACGGCAATTGTCCGATTACTTCGACTGATCATTCCGAGAACCTCTGCACGTTTTTTCAAAGGGAAGCCTTTATTGCGAAAGAACTGCAACTCCTTGTTGTTCAAGGGGATTGCCGGTGTCCAAACGACCAAATCGAGGTCATTGGGGATTTGCTTAATGTCTTCTTCGTAATGAATATTCATGCCTTCCTTAACCAACTTTTTGGTCAATTCAGTTTCCGTTTTGTCGTAGCCGCTCACCTCGCTTCCTCGCTTGTTGAAGTAGCGAGCCAAAGCACTCATGCCAATGCCACCAATACCCAGGAAATAAGGTTTCTTTATTTCAAATAAGTTCATTGCATTCCAATTGAAACAGCCCACGGCCCATTCTCTACTTCCCATTTTCTATTGCCAATTGCATCACCTCCTTTGCAATCTCCATCGTCGCATTCGGTTTTGCCATTTTTTTGATATTTTTACTCAAATTATTTTTAATCGTTTCGTTGAAAAGTACTTCCAAAGCCTTTTTAATAATCCACTGTTTGGCCTCCGAATCTTTCACCAAAATCGTTGCTTCCTTATTTGCCAACGCCATCGCATTTTTCGTTTGATGGTCTTCGGCTACATTTGGAGAAGGAATAAGGATGGATGGTTTACCAACAAGGCATAGTTCCGAAATCGTAGAGGCGCCTGCTCGCGCCACTATCACATCCGCAACCGCAAAAGCCAAATCCATCCGGTCAATAAATGGCTTGATGCGCACGTTGGGCAGCTTTTCCGTTTCGGATCGCTGCATCTCCTCGATGTATAGTTTACCCACCTGCCAAAGAACTTGAATTTCAGGGTGTCCAGATAACATTTTCACATTCGCAACCATCGCATCATTTATTGTCCTGGCCCCTAAACTGCCTCCAAAAACGAAAATCGTTCTCTTATTTTTATCAAACTCAAAGTATTCAAAAGCCTCGTCCCGCTTTCCTTTCAGGTTTTGTAATAATTCAGAACGAACCGGATTGCCCGTGAGTACCATTTTTTCCTTGGGGAAAAAGCGCTCCGTTTCCTCGTACGCCACGCAAAACCTGTCTGCTTTATTTGCCAAAAGGCGATTCGTCACTCCAGGAAAAGAGTTCTGCTCCTGAATCAGGGACGGAATACCTTTCCAATTTGCCAGTATCAAAGCGGGACCACTTGCAAAACCTCCAACCCCAACCACTACATTCGGACGGAAACGATCAATAATCCGATTCGCCTGCCACAAACTGCTGAGCAATTTTACTGGGAACAACAAATTCCGCAATGTCAACTTCCGGTGAAAGCCACTAATCCACAATCCTTTAATGGGGTAGCCCGCTTTCGGGACTTTCTCCATTTCAATCTTGCCTTTTGCGCCGATAAACAAAATTTCGGCTTCCGGCATTATTTTTTTGATTCCATCAGCAATGGCAATGGCAGGATATATATGCCCCCCTGTACCGCCGCCGCTGATGATAATTTTCATCTTTTTGGTTTTGGGTCTTCGGGCTTGGGACCATTGTTTCCACTCCCTATTCCGGCTTGAACACTTTGCGCACGAACAGAAGTCCCTTCGACGTATTTGCTCACGCTCAGGATAATTCCAAAGAAGATGCAGGAGAATAAAATTGAAGTTCCTCCTAAGCTTACCAAGGGCAAAGTCAAACCCGTCACGGGAATCAGATGCACGGAGACAGCCATGTTTGCCAATGCCTGCAGAACCATGTTCAAACTCAAGCCTATGATGACCATCATACCAAAGGCCTTCACCGGGTCTTTGGAAACAATGGACGCCACCCTGAAAAAAAGAAGAACATATAGCCCCAGAATGATAAATCCGCCCACCAACCCGTATTCTTCGCAAATGATCGCGTAAATAAAGTCTGCATACGGAGCCGGCAAATAATTGCGCTGCACGCTATTTCCCGGTCCAACGCCAATTACATCTCCATTGGCAATGGCGATTTTTGCTTGCTTCACCTGATAACCGCCTTCAGGGCTCGATTGAAATTCAGCAATTCTACTCGTCCAGGTATCGGTTCGCACCACATCGGGAAAAAATTGCCCCAAGGTCACCAAAAAGGTAAAAACCACCAGCCAAAGAAAAACTAATAAAAAGATGTATTTTATGGCGACCCTACCGACAAACATCATAACTACACAAGTACCGAAGAGCAATAAGGAGGTGGATAAATCCGCAGGGGCAATCAAGCCGCAGACAATCAAAACGGGGACGATAATCGGAACGAAAGCATTTTTCAGGTCTTTGATATAATCTTTATGCCGACTGATTTCCCGAGCCACATAAAGTATCAGTGCGAGCTTGGCAAAGTCCGAAGTTTGAAAAGTTATTCCAACGTAAGGTATTGATATCCAACGCCTTGCCTCATTAATATTGGTTCCCATAGCGACAGTGTAAACCAACAGAGGAATCGCTATCACCATCAACCAGGGCGCCACTCGGTTGTATTTTTGGTAGTGCATCAGGTAGGCCAGATAGGCCAGAAAAAGCCCAAAACCCAGGATGACAACATGCTTCATCAAATAAGCTTCTGTATTCCCTCCCTGCATCCTGTACGCCAAAGACCCAGTGGCGCTATACACCGCCAGTATGGAAAACATAGCCAAGACAGCGACAATCATCCAGATGACCCGGTCACCGCGCAACTCTGCGTATATTCTGGCTCCTATTGACATAAGATAATCATTTGGTCATTTAAAAGGTATTTCGACAATTTTTTTAGCTTCTTCCGGCATACAATTTCAACTTGCTTATTCAACCAATTTCCGAACAGCCTCTTTAAATCGATTCCCTCTGTCCTCATAATTTTTAAATAAGTCAAAACTAGCACAAGCCGGCGATAACAATATCACATCGCCCTCCTCCGCATAAATGGCGGCCAGTTTCACCGCTTCTTCCGCACTTCCCGCTTCCTCCATATTTTTCAAAATAGGCGAGAAAAATTCCATCAGTTTGGAATTATCCACCCCCAGGCAAATTAATGCTTTCACCTTCTCCTCCACCACCTTTTCGATAACCCGGTAATCATTCCCCTTGTCCGTACCGCCGGCAATCCAAATGACCGGCTTTTCCATCGACCGCAAGGCATAAAAAACGGCATCCACATTTGTGGCCTTGCTGTCGTTGATGTACTCCACGCCATTTCGAGAAGCAACCTGCTCGAGGCGATGTGGGGCATTGGTAAAGGTGTTCAATCCCTCTTGAATTTGCCTATCTGCAAGCCCCATGATTTTCGCTGCATGAATGGCACATGCGGCGTTGAAAAAATTGTGACTGCCTTTCAAACAACACTCCTGCATTTCAAAAATAGAATTTCCAATCTTCAATTTTTTTTTATCCCTAAAGTCGTTCCTAACGGGTATTTTATTGGAATTCAATTTGTTGTAAAGCATAAAAGATTGAATATTTCTATCATCAGCATTGTAAATGAACGAATCTTCTGCCCCTTGATTTAGGCCAATGCGAAACTTCGAACGAATGTAATTCTCCATTTTGTAATCATACCTGTCCAGATGGTCAGGTGTGATATTGAGCAAAATGGCAACGTCCGGTCGGAAACGGACTATTCCGTCCAGTTGGAAGCTACTCAGTTCCAACACAAAAATGTCCTGTTCCTGCTCAACGATGTTCCGGGCAAAACTTCGACCGACATTGCCCCCAATTCCGACATTAAGCCCTGCCGATTTAAGCAGGTGGTAAGCTAGATTAGTCGTGGTAGTTTTGCCATTGGTCCCCGTGATGCCGAGGAGGGTCGCATTCGTATGCCTGCAGGCAAATTCAATTTCGGAAATTACCGGGATGCCCCTTTTGTTGAGTTCCTTTAAAAGAGGAGTAGTGCTGGATATGCCGGGGCTTTTGATAATTTCAGATGCCTGGAAAATGCGCTCCCAAGTATGCTTGCTTTCCTCGTATGGAATAGCATTTGTTCTTAATATGTGTTTGTGTTCGTTTTTTAAAATTCCATTATCGGAAACGAACACGTCGTAACCATTTTTTTTCGCCAACAATGCAGCGCCCACGCCACTTTCACCGCCTCCGAGGATTACTTCTGTTTTCACGATATTGATAATCAGAGGTTTACAAATTCTTCAAAGAAACCGCCCGTTTTGACTTTGCCCTTCCATTCTGACTCTTTTACCCATTTAGTGCGATCGTTTTATTCTAACAGTCTTTCCTTTTTCCGGGAATGCCGCCTTCGTGGAATAGTAAAGTTCACCTGATTTTCAAGGTTAATATAGTTAATACTGCGAGTAAAATTCCCACAATCCAAAATCGAGTCACAATCTTTGGCTCACTCATTCCTTTCTTCTGATAATGGTGATGCAAGGGAGACATTTTGAAAATTCGCCGGCCTTCGCCGTACTTTTTTTTTGTGTATTTGAAATAGGCTACCTGAAGAACTACCGACAAATCCTCCACTAGAAAAATGCCGCAAAGCACAGGAACCAGAAGCTCTACTCTAATCAAGATAGCCAAAGCAGCGATGATGCCTCCCAAGGTCAAACTCCCCGTGTCTCCCATGAATATCTCCGCCGGATGGGCATTGTACCAAAGGAATCCAATGCAGGCACCAAGAAAACATGCTGAAAAAATCACCAACTCTCCTGACCCCGGCAAATACATTATTCCGAGGTAATTCGCGGCAATGACATTGCCCGAAACGTACGCCAGGATACCCAATGTCGCGCCGATGATGGCAGAAACGCCGGTAGCCAAACCGTCTAACCCATCTGTCAAATTCGCCGCATTTGAAACAGCAGTTACAATAAAAATTACGATAGGTACGAAAATAATCCAAGCCCATTGGGTTGCATTATCGCCTAGAAACCAAAGGAGTTGCTTGTAATCAAAGCGATTGCCTTTAAAAAAAGGAACATTTGTCAAGCTGGTTTTCACAAAAGCATAAACCATGGTTTCGTCATTTGGTGCTGGTTTCTCGATCGTCTTAACGACCTCAAGTTCGAGGCGTTCTGCTTCTACTTCTGGCATCCGAACAACAACCTCCCTGCTCGTCAACATAGTGAAAGCCACAATCAAGCCCAAGACGACCTGCCCCAAAATTTTGAACTTTCGACTTAGCCCCTCCTTGTTTTTCCTAAAAACTTTGATGTAATCATCCGCGAAACCAACGATGCCCATCCACGTGGTTGCCAGCAGCATCATTAGAAGGTAAATGTTTTCTAAATCAGCCACCAGCAAGCACGGGATTATAATGGCTACTATGATAATTACGCCGCCCATTGTCGGGGTACCTTCTTTCTCCTTTTGCCCTTCCAGCCCCAAGTCTCGAACCGTTTCACCTATTTGGAGGTGTTTTAAAAATCGAATGATGTTACTGCCAAATAACATGCTGATAATCAAGGAAATAATAATCCCAACGCCTGCCCGAAAGGTGATAAAGTCCCAAAGTCCAGCCCCCGGTATTTGGTAGTTTTCTTCCAGCCATTTGAATAGTTCGTAAAGCATGGTTTTTCTTGTTTTGAGAGGGTGACAGAAGTCAGAGAGTGGACATAAAATTCTCTTTCACTTCACTCGCTCACTTCTCTCATTCTTTCTCTCACTTCTCACTCTCTCAAAATGTGGGTTCCAAAGCCGAAGCCCCGGAACCCTTTCTATTTGCAGCGAAAAGCGGGATTTCAATTGGCGGTCTACCCATTTTTACGCTGCATTCAATCTGAGAATGATAAAATAATAGTCCCTCCGAACTATTATAAAGGAAACGGTTGTCACTTTAAAGGGAGTTTGTAGAATGAAAAATCTTCTGTCTTCATCTTCAATTCAAATGTTCTCCCAATATTTTTTTATCGTCAAAGGGGCGTTTCACACCTTGAATTTCCTGGTATTTTTCATGTCCTTTGCCTGCGACGAGGATAATGTCTCCATTTTGCGCCAAGTGGCAAGCCGTTCTGATGGCCTGCTCGCGATTTGTGATTGACAGCACTTTTTGGGCCGCATCGGAGGAGATGCCTTTTTTCATGTCAGCGATAATAGCCTCCGGGTTTTCCGTTCGGGGATTATCGGAGGTCAGGATGACCTGACTGCTGTAATCGCAGGCAATTTTTGCCATTTTGGGGCGCTTTGCTTTGTCCCGGTCACCGCCACAACCGACGACGGTAATTATGCGTCGATTGGATTTTCCCAAGGACTTAATAGTGCCAAGCACCTTTTTCAAGGCATCCGGGCTGTGCGCAAAATCAACAATCGCGGTGATGTTCCTGGATTTACCCACGAGGAAGTCGAAGCGACCCTCGGCAGCTTTCAGACGACTCAAAATAGTTAGGACCTCCCCTTTTTCCTGACCCAACAAGACGGCAGTTCCGTAAACTGCCAGCAAATTATAGGCATTAAATTCACCGATTAACCGGGTGTGAAAGTCCTTGCCATCCAATTTGAGATGCAAGCCCGACAAGTCGTTTTCCAATATTTTTGCTTTGAAGTCCGCCAATTTTTGCAGGCTGTAGCGGTAAGGTTTCGCCCCGGTATTTTGAAGCATAACCATTCCACGCTTGTCGTCAATATTGGTTAGTGCAAAGGCCGCTTTTGGCAAATTGTCAAAGAACTCCTTCTTAGCGGTGATATACGCTTTGAAAGTTTTGTGATAGTCCAGATGGTCGTGAGAGATGTTGGTAAACACCCCTCCTGCAAAATGCAGACCTGCGATTCGCCTTTGATGGATGGCGTGTGAACTAACCTCCATAAAGGCGAAATCGCATCCTGCTTCGACCATTTCAAGAATCAGTAAATTAACAGCGACGGGATCCGGCGTTGTATGAACCGCCGGGATTCCGATTTTTCCAATTTTGTTTTCAATTGTCGATAAAAGGCCAACTTTAAAGCCCAATTCCAAAAAAAGTTCATAAAGCAAGGTGACAGTCGTCGTTTTCCCATTCGTTCCCGTTATACCTATCAATTTCAGCCTCTTCGAAGGATTACCGTAAAAATTGGCAGCGATTCTGCCCAAAGCTTCCTTGCTATCCTTCACTTTCACGTAAGTCACCCCTTTTGCCAGTTGCTGTGGAAGTTCCTCACAAACGATTGCTGTTGCTCCATTTTCAACCGCACTTTGAATGTAGCGGTGACCGTCGGTTCGAGTCCCCCGAATGGCTACGAACAAACTACCCTCGAAAACCTGCTTGGAATCAAACGTAATTTGGTGTATGTCCGGGTTCTTCTCGCCGACAGTCTGGCTACGAAAGATGTTTTCAAATATGTTTGTTAAGGATTTCAATTCTACTCATTTAAAAATGAGTTTTTTGTGTGTTCCATGTGTGCAAAGGGTTTTCGATATTTAGATTTTCAAATTCCGTTAAAAAAAATAAGCTGCGCGGTAGATGATGAGGTCTAAGAAATTTCATCAGCCAAGCCGCAAACGTATTTTTTGCCCATTGGCTCTCGTTCCGGGCAAAATGGATTGTTTTTTCACTTTCCCAAAGCCTCTTACTTCAACATCCAACCCCATGTTTTCGAGGATATACATGGCATCTCGCAAACCCATCCCGACGACGCTCGGCACTTTATTTTCCCGAAGGGTTCGACCCAATAATCGCAAGGTATCCGTGTTGGCATTTGTCCGAATAACAGCCCAATCCTGCGCTGTTTTATTTTCAAAAGGCAAATCCAAATAACTTAGTACAGTCTGCAAATCCTGCCTGTTGCCTGCATCAAAATCGGGTAGTTTGTCTTTTGCCAAAACGGGTTTTGGCATGGAGTTCAAAGCGGGGTACAAGTCGATTTCCGAAGCCATAATTCCGTCCGAAATGGCTCTAAATACGGGCAGGGCGACCTGCCCTCCATAAATGCCTCCTTGTGTCGGTTCACTTATCACCACGATGCAGGAGTATTTTGGATTTTCAGCCGGAAAATAACCGACAAAAGAAGCCTGATAACCCTCTACAAGCGTCCTGTTTTTCAATTTTTGGTAGCCCAGTTGTGCCGTTCCGGTCTTTCCTGCAAAGCGATATTTTTTAGTCTTGTATTTTTTAGCTGTGCCTTTTTCAACCACTGCCTCCAAGAGGGTTTTCGCCTTTTGGATGTTCTTTTTTGAGGCAATTCGCCCTTTTATTTGAATTGGGACAAACTTCTTTAAAGGCACCCCATATTGCTGAATGCTGGAAGCCAGGTAAGGCTTCATCATTTTGCCATCATTTGCCACAGCGTTGTAAAAGGTAAGCAATTGCAGCGGTGTCAGAAGCACTTCGTAACCGATTGCCATCCATGGCAAAGTTGTCCCACTCCACTTTTGTTCTTTGCTGTAGGCTTCTTTGATGTAGGGGTTGGCCTCTCCGTTAATTTCGATGCCCGTTGGGATGTCTAGATGAAAACTTTTCAGTCGTTTGATAAATTTATCTGCTTTGTTCGTTCTTCCGTAATTCTCCTGAACCATTTTTGCCAATCCTACATTGGAAGAAATTTCGAAGGCCCGTTGAACAGTGGTGGTTTCGAGTGTATGGTAGGAAGCATCTTCCATCGTTTCTTCGTAAAACTGGGTCTTGCCTTTTTCCAAATCGATGGAATCGGTCAGGTCAACCAAACCGTCTTCCAACAAAGCCAAAATGGAAGCCAATTTGAAAGTTGAACCCGGTTCGGTAGCTGTCCCAACGGCATTGTTGTAAGTTTCCCACAACTGTCCTTTTTTCCACCAAGAGAGGTTTGCAATGGCACGAATGGCTCCGGTTTTGACTTCCATCAGGATGGCTACCCCCCATTTTGGTTTATGCTTGAACATGGCTTTGGTCAACGCATTTTCCGTGATGTCCTGCAAGTTGACGTCAATCGTAGTGACAATATCTTTCCCCGTAGTCGGTTCAATAGCCGCCAAATCATGCACCGGAATCCAAACATTGTTGCCCACCCTCGTCATCAATTGCAAACCCGACT
>CAZJYF010000038.1:0-15209 GCA_964549665.1 uncultured Saprospiraceae bacterium | reverse complement strand
ATCAGCGCCGAAAGTGGGATCAAAACTTTTCGGGATGCCGGAGGTCTTTGGGAAGGCTACGATGTGATGGAAGTGGCTTCGCCGGAAGGTTGGCATCGAAACCGGGAATTGGTGCTCGATTTTTACAACCAACGGAGGAGGCAACTTCGGGAGGTGCAGCCGAATGCCGCCCACCTAGCCCTTGTTGAGTTGGAGGGAAAATACGAAGTGGTGGTCGTCACCCAAAATGTGGATGACCTGCACGAACGGGCGGGAAGCAGCCGGGTAGTGCATTTGCACGGCGAATTGTTAAAGGCGAGGAGCACCTGCGATGAAAACCTGATTTATGAATGGACGAAGGATTTGAATTTGGGCGACACCTGCGAAAAGGGTTCCCAATTGCGTCCCCACATCGTGTGGTTTGGAGAGATGGTGCCGATGTTGGAGGTCGCGGCTTCTGAGACAAGTGCCGCAGATATTGTGCTTATCGTCGGCACTTCGATGCAGGTTTATCCGGCTGCCGGTTTGGTGGCTTACGCCCCTCCCTTCGTCCCGGTTTTTTACGTTGACCCCAAGCCTTCTGTCAATTGCGAATTGGGGCGAAGTAAGGAGTTGAAAGTGATTGCCGAGAAAGCTTCAACGGGGGTTCGGCGGGTCGTTGATGAACTATTAGCCCGCGAATAATTTATGTTTTTCAAACTGAGAAGCCACCGGAAATACGAGTTGAAGGAAGGGAGCTTAAACAGTCATTTGGGAATTTAAATAGAAAAATTGTTCTATTCTCAAATCCAAAACTTCTTCCAAAAATTTTACCAGGCATGACGGTTTTAAAGCGAAGCGATTGATCGTTTTATCCTTCAGAATAACCCTGCCAACTTGGTACGGTATTTGCCAAAATCGCAGTGATACCCTTCCGTTTTCGTTCCCCCGTAATGTCTTTGATTTAGTAAACTGCCCCTCGAATATTTTTGATTACCCCTAAAATTAGTCTGGTCACACTCACTTTTTAAAAAGTTTTGGAATTGATTTTCGGTAAGAATCTGATTTGCAAGACAAGCAAACTTGAACAAAACACACTCCGCATGAAAAAAATTTGCCCTATTCCTTTGGCAGCCACATCGGTCATTCGCAATGCCATATTTTCTCCACACCAAACGTCAAATTTTCCTTTGTCCAAGTCGGTAAGCATGAGAGTAGTTTGGCAGTCTATGCCCTCCCTTTTCGGATGTGGCTAAATTGGTGCATGGTTTTAATCCAAATTAACTTTTGGTCAGACAAATATTATTCAAGACTGAAAAGCATCCTGAAAACAAAAAAAATCTTGGATCCCTTCCCCCTAATTTTTTTCTAGTAAAATTTGAGAATGTTCAGTGAACTGCAACCCATAGTTCGTACCTGATTGATTCACCATGTGAAAATGCATTTTGGACGCAGAACGTTGAGCACGCACTAAAATCTCTATCCGATGGAATTCAATTTTCTACTATTTTTGAAAAGGCGATTGCTCCTTGCGGGGCTTTTTGTGTTGGGTGCCGTGGGCTTGCAAGCACAGTTGGAATTGAAAATCCAATTGGAACCGGATGGAGTGACCTACGGGGTTTATGTTCGACCGAATAATACGATAAATCCAACTTCCGTGACGAGTACCGGTACGGGCCAGATTACCCTCGTCGTACCCTCCGGCTTTACCTTTGCCGATTTTACGAGTGTCAGCGGCAGTTGGGTGCCCAACGCTACGGTCGTTGCGCCGATTGAAAACCCCGGATTTGATTATATTTCCTTTGGTTTCTCCCTCGACCTTCCTCAAATCATCTATCAATCGGGGACAGAAACCCTGCTTTTTACGCTGCGAAGAACTTCCGCATGTGCCGGGAGTGTAAAACTGATTGACAACAATACCGACCCCTTTGCCAACCCTTTGCCCAACTCCATCGGTTCAAATCCCGGCAATGACCTGAGCGTGTTTGATTTTGGCAACGGCTTTGAAACCTTTTTCTATTCCGGCAATTACGGAAGCGCTCAATCCTGTTTCGACACCGACGGCGATGGAATATTTGACAGCATCGAAGATGCCAACGGGAATGGCGTGGTAGATGCGGGAGAAACCGACCCCAATGATGCCGACACAGATAAGGACGGTATCGATGACGGAACCGAAGATGCCAACCACAACGGCATGGTAGATTCCGGAGAAACCGACCCGACCGACCTTTGCGACCCCAATGCGACTTTCCCAAGTTGTGATTTCGATTCGGATGGGCTGACAAACGATGTGGACCCGGATGATGACAATGATGGCGTGGCGGATATTGATGACGTGGCGGATTTCGACCCTGCCAGTGATTCTGACGGTGATGGTGTGACGGATGACAATGAAACCGGAAATGATGGCATTTATAATCCAGGGGTGGATAGCGATCCTTTGGATCCTTGTGATCCAAATCCGACCTCCATCGCCTGTACCGGTGCAGATGCCGACGGCGACGGTTTTTTTGCAGATTTACCCACCAACGACCCTGCTTACGACCCCGATGATACCAATCCTTGCATTCCCGATGTCTCCGCACCCACCTGCGATTTTGACAACGACGGAATTATAAACCAGGATGATTTAGATGATGATAATGATGGCGTTGCCGACCTTAGCGATGCGGATGCCTACGACCCTCAAAGCGATAGCGACGGAGATGGTCTTTCCGATAATCTGGAAACAGGTGGAGATGGCAATTACGATGTCGGAACCGACACCAACCCACTCGATGCGGACACCGACAACGACCTTTTAGGCGATGGTGTGGAAGACGCCAACCACAGCGGCAACCTCAACGCCGGAGAAACCAATCCACTCCTTGCCGACACCGATGGCGATGGCATAAAGGATGGGACGGAAGATGCCAACCACAACGGAAGCTTCGATTTGGGAGAAAGCGACCCGCTCGATATTTGCGACCCCAATGCCATCACCCCAACTTGCGATTTTGACGGAGACGGCATTGCCAATCAAATAGACCCGGATGACGACAACGATGGCGTGGCAGACATCGACGATGTGAATGATTACAACCCCAACAGCGACTCGGATGGAGATACCATTTCGGACGATGACGAAACCGGAAATGACGGGCAGTACAATCCGGCAACGGATTCCGATCCACTGAATGCCTGCGACCCGAATCCCGCCGTAGCCGCTTGTACGGGTATTGACAACGATGGCGATTTCTTTTATGAAAACTATCCTCCCGGTCACCCGTCTTACGACCCCGATGACACTAATCCCTGCATTCCCGACCAAACCTCTCCTGTTTGCGATTTCGACAACGATGGAGAAATCAACGCAGCGGATTTGGATGACGATGGCGATGGCGTTTTAGACAATCTCGATATCGAAAATTACAATCCCAACAGCGATAGCGACGGTGACGGCATTTCCGACATTGTCGAAACGGGGGGTGACCAAATGTACAACCCAGGAATCGATACCAATCCGCTCGATGACGACACCGACAACGACCTCCTTTCCGACGGGGTGGAAGATGCCAACCACAACGGAACACTCGATGCCGGCGAAACAGACCCCCTCAATCCCGACACCGACGGCGACGGTTTTCCCGACGGAACCGAGGATGCCAATCAGAACGGAATCCTGGATACGGCAGAAAGCGACCCGCTCGACCAATGCGACCCGGATGCCACTTTAAACGCCTGCGATTTTGACGGCGACGGCATCGCCAACCAAATAGACCCCGATGACGACGAAGACGGGGTGGCAGATGGCAGCGACATTGACCCCTTTGACCCGAATAGCGATAGCGACAGCGATGGACTTTCAGACGTTGTCGAAACCGGTGGCGACGGTCATTATAATGCCGGAATTGATACCGACCCGCTCAATAATGATACCGACGGCGATTTCATTTTGGATGGCATTGAAGATGCCAATCACGATGGCATCGTCGATGCAAATGAAACGGACCCAAATAACCCCAACACCGACGGGGACGACCTCGACGATGGCGTCGAAGACATCAACCAAAACGGAACGGTGGATGTCGGAGAGAGCGATCCGTTGGATCCTTGCGATCCCTTCGCCAACTCGCCCATCTGCAATAGCACCGACGATGACGGAGACGGATATTTTGCCGATTTCCCCGTCGATGACCCACTTTTTGACCCCGACGATACCGACCCCTGTGTGCCGGATGTCACGGCGAATGTTTGCGACTTTGACGGCGATGGGCAGCTCAATCAAGACGATCCAGACGACGATAATGATGGCGTTGCCGATGCGGATGACAGCAATCCCTACAATCCCAACAGTGATAGCGACGGCGACGGACTTTCGGATAACTTGGAAACCGGAGGCGACGGCAACTACGATATTGGGTCTGACACCGATCCTTTGGACGGGGATACGGATGGCGACCTTATTTCCGATGGTGTGGAAGATGCCAACGCCAACGGTTTATTCGATTCAGATGAAACCAACCCACTTGACCCCGATACGGACGCTGATAACATAGATGATGGGGCGGAAGATGCGAATCAAAACGGAATCGTTGACCTTGGTGAAAGCGACCCTCGCAACCAATGTGATCCTTTCACCAACTTCTCCGGCTGCCTGCCAACTGATGCAGATGGAGATGGCTATTTCAGTGATTATCCACCCAACGACCCATTCTTCGACCCCGATGACGCCAATCCATGCGTGCCCGATTTTACAGCAGGCGCCTGCGATTTTGACAATGATGGCGTTGTCAATGAAATTGATTTTGACGACGACAACGACGGCGTTGCCGATGCAGATGATGTGGATCCTTACAATCCAGAAAGCGACAGCGATAACGATGGATTTTCCGATAATACCGAAACCGGCGGGGATGGGACTTATAATCCCGACATTGACAGCGACCCGCTGAATCCTTGTGACCCTAACCCCAACACACCGGCCTGCACCGGTACCGACGACGACAACGACGGCTTCTTTTTCAATTTGCCGGCCGATGACCCTGCTTTCGACCCGGATGACCAAAATCCCTGCATACCCGATGTCACGGTGGCCGTTTGTGATTTTGATGGCGACGGTTCGATTAACAGTGCCGACTTGGACGATGATAACGACGGCGTGAAAGATGGGGACGATGTGGATCCTTACAATCCCAACAGCGACAGCGATGGCGATGGTATTTCCGATGTTGTTGAAACAAGTGGCGACGGACAATATAATCCGGCAACAGACACCAATCCTTTGGACGGGGATACAGATGACGACCTAATTTCCGACGGGATAGAGGATGCCAATCAAAATGGTACCCTCGACGCCGGAGAGACCGACCCACTGAATCCCGATTCAGATGCTGACGGACTAACCGACGGGCAAGAGGACGCCAACCAAAACGGCATTCTCGATGCAGGCGAAAGCGACCCGCTTGACCTGTGCGATCCCGATGCCACTTTCGCAGATTGCGACTTCGACGGGGATACCTTGAATAATGGCATTGACCCGGATGACGACGGCGACGGCGTTGCAGACGGCAGTGATGTCGATCCCTTCGACCCAAATAGCGATAGTGATGAAGATGGCATCTCCGACAATGAGGAGACGGGGGGCGACGGCAGTTATGATGTTGCGACCGACAGCAATCCTTTGGACCCCTGCGACCCCGATGCTTTTTCTTTTGCTTGTTCAGGCGGAGACCCCGACGGAGATGGTTTCATTACGAATGTTCCACCGGACGACCCCTTGTTTGACCCAGATAACAATGACCCCTGCGTGCCCGACCCAAGCATCGGTCATTGCGATTTCGACGGGGATACTTTGGTGAATGATGTTGACCCAGACGACGACAACGATGGGGTGGCTGATATTGTTGATAGCAACCCCTACGACCCCAACAGTGATAGCGACGGCGATGGCATTCCCGACAATGTGGAAACCGGCGGCGATGCCAGCTATGACGTTGGAATCGATACCGATCCGCTTGACGAAGATACCGACAACGACTTGCTTTTGGATGGAATTGAAGATGCCAATCAAAATGGTGCTGTGGATGGAGGCGAAACCGATCCTTTGAACCCCGATAGCGATGACGACAGCCTCTCCGATGGCTTTGAAGATGCTAATCACAACGGCATTCTCGATGCCGGAGAAAGCGACCCCCTCAACCCCGACGACGACGGGGACGGCATCCTCACGATCAACGAAGATGCAAATGGGGACGGCATCCTCACCAACGACGATACCGACGCGGATGGCGTTCCCGACTACCTCGACCCCGACCAATACGTCTTTGCCAAGGTCAAAGTTTTCCTTCAGGCAAATTACAATAAAGCAACCGGAATGATGCACGACAAACTGCGGGAATTGGGCTATATTCCGCTGACAGAACCCTATTCTACCCTGCAACCTACCCCGGGAACTTTCCCCTTCATCCAGGCGGGAAGTGGCGGTGGAGAAACGGTCGATTCTTCGGTATTTCAAGTAATTGGCCCGGACGCTATCGTGGATTGGATTTTCCTCGAATTGAGAGATCAAAACGGGCCGGGAAAGGTCCTTTCAACCCGATCTGCCCTCCTGCAAAGAGATGGCGACATTGTGGACGTGGACGGTATAAGTCCAGTAATTTTCAAAGCTGCCGAAGATAACTATTATATCTCTATCCGGCATAGAAATCACTTGGGCGTAATGACCGCCAACCCACTTTCCCTTACCAGGAATGCCGCTAATCCGGTGTCCGTAGATTTTACGGATGTAGCCACCCCAACCTTTGGCGATAACGCCCAAAAGAAACCCAACGGAGCGAATGTCCACCTCATGTGGGGAGGAAATCCGGATTCCAATCATTACATTGTTTACCAGGGAAGTGGTGTTTCCATTCCCGATACGGACTACATCTTCTTCGATGTTTTCCTCGACCCCGAAAATACCAGCGCAAGCTTTAATCACATCCGCGAAGGCTATTTTTCCAGCGATACGAACATGGATGGGGAAGTAAAGTACCAGGGCTTGAACAACGACATTGACCAATTGATTTTCTTCAATGTGTTGCAGCATCCGCTGAATGTCAATTTCTTTGTCAATTTCTTTATAACCGAACAACTTCCATAGAAATGTCCCATTGACCTAATTGGTCAATGCGAGTAATTGGTCATTGTTTCGAGAAATCTGTGGCAACTAAAACTATTTTATCAACATAACAAATACTCCCTTATCAATGAATTGTGTTTTTTAGAAAATTGTAAAAGTCAAAAACTATGAAAAAATTAAGCAAACTCGCCCTCTTGCTAACGGTGGTAACATTTCTAGCCCATTCTACTTTTGCACAAGTAAAATTCAAGATAACTTATGAGGGTGAGCAACAGCATTGGGTAGTCTCCATTCTTCCGGAAGCAACTTATGTCGCGCCAAACAATATCACCGGAACGGGCCAAATAACGATAAAGGTTCCCAGCAACCGATTTGAACCCGTAAATATCGTAAACTACCAGCCCACCATGGTTTGGGAAGCCAATTCCAGAAGTAACTCCCCCGAAGAAGCACCGGAATTCGATTATATTTCCTTCGGATTAATCAATCAAGGGGCGACCGCTCCGGACTATACGGCAGGAATCGAGACACCTTTGTTTTCTTTTCAAAATGAAATGGGATGTACCGGTGCCGTGTATTTGGTCGATCACGGAACCGACCCCTTTATGCCACCCAATTCGCAGAAGACAAATATCGGTAATTCGCTCGCCATTTTGGGGGCCGCAGGAGATGCCTATGCCGGCAACATCGATGGCGGTTTTGCCGATTGCAGCGATCTGTTGAGCGCTGCCGAAGATGTGGATAAAATCCTCGTTTCACAGTTCAATCTGTATCCTAACCCCTGTAAAGCCAACCTAACATTAGAAATCAATTGGGAGAATAAAGGAGAAGATGTCCTAATGGAAATCATCAACACTAGCGGAATTATTGTCTATTCTCAACGGCTTTCTTTACAAAAGGGCTTGAATGTCGAAGCCATTGAGTTGCCCGAAATTCCTTCCGGAATTTACTGGCTGAAACTAAAAGGAAGCGGAAATAGAAGAAGCACGGAGCGGTTTTTCAAAATTTAATAGTGACAATTACACAAGTGGCCTACCATTAATAATCCTAAAAAACATATGTACCTAAGGAGTTACTTTTATCGTTGCTAAATCTTACTTTTGCACCTCATTCAAGTTTCTGAAGATGCAAAAGACAACCTTTTACCTCCTGTTTTTTCTTTTATTTCCAAGCTGGAACATTCGGTCCCAGGAATCCCTGGAAACACAGCTTTTCGAATTGCCGGACCTCATTTTCCAAAAGATGGAAAGCGCACCGGCAGGTTTCGAAGCCGGCTATGAATTGCAAATTAAACAACCCCTTGACCATAAACATCCTGAAAAGGGCTATTTCTACCAAAGAGCCTTTTTGTCTCATAATGGCTTCGACCGCCCGACGGTCATCGTAACGGAAGGTTATCACAGGCCACAAAATCGAATCTACGAATTGACGAACCTCCTAAACGCCAACCAATTGGACGTTGAGCATCGCTTTTTTGGAACTTCTCTGCCCGATTCCATGGATTACCGCTATTTGAATTTCGAACAAATGGCTGCTGATTTGCACAAAATTGACAGCCTTTTCAAAGAAATTTACACAGGTAAATGGGTTAGTACGGGTATCAGCAAGGGGGGTACGTCCACGATTTTTTACCGCTATTTTTACCCGGGCGATGTGGACGTTTCGGTTCCATATGTTGCCCCGGTGAATTTCGAAAAGGAGGATAAGCGAATCTATGAATTTTTAAAAAAAGTGGGTTCGAAAGAGTGCCGGCAGGCAATTTTGGATTTTCAAATTCGGCTGTTGAAGAACAGGAAGGAAGCCCTGCCTTTGCTTCGTTGGTACGCCAAAGGGGCTAATTTGCAGTTTACCTATATGACCCTGGAAGAAGCCTTTGAATACGCCGTTCTTGAATACTCCTTCTCTTTTTGGCAAATGGGGCACGATTGCTCGGAAATTCCCGGCAAATCCGCAAAACTCGAAGAAGACCTGGACCATCTGATGGAGGTCGTAGGTGTCTCTTTCTTCTCCGACAAGGATATCGATTATTACAGTTCCAGCTACTTCCAATTTGCTACGGAGATGGGGTATTACGGCTACGAAACGGAGCCTTTTAAAGGACTTTTAAAAGCGCTTCCGCAGGGGCAAAATCCTAGCGCTGCGTTCGTTCCCGATCACATGACCACTTCATTTGACGGAACCCTTGCGACTAAGGTTGCCGCTTGGCTTCAAACGGATGGCAATAATTTTATTTACATTTACGGGGGAAATGACACTTGGTCGGCCACGATGGTGCCTCCCTCGGACCAAGTTAATTCAAAGTGGATTGTTTTGGAAGGAAAAGGGCACGGGCAAGCAAGGATTGCCAACATGACGGAGTCCGAAAAGGAAAAATTAGTGAGCGCACTCGAAAACTGGTTAGATATGGATGTCACGGAAGACTGATGTCGGAATGAGGGAGTGAAGGTGAAAAAAAATAACCGGTTATTTGTGGGCAATTGAGCAAATCTTAAATTCAATATACCAGAATTACCAAATGTTTTAGACACCTACAGCGGATGAATCATTCGCTGTTTTTATTTTTGCCGAAATATTTACACAATACGCTATACCATGAAAATACTAAGCGGAGTCCTACTTTTATTATCGACTTTTAATTCGGTAGCCCTTTCCCAGGAAATTTCCACAGCGGATACGACCATATACAACGTGGTGGAAGAGATGCCCCGCTTTCCGGGTTGCGAAGGGAAAGACACCACTCTTGAAGCGACAACAAGATGCGCACAAGCCAGCTTGCTCGCATTTTTTTACGACAATATTTCCTATCCCATCGAAGCACGCCGAAACGGCAATGAAGGAATGGTGGTCATCACCTTTGTCGTCGAAAAAGATGGCACGATTAACCGCCCGGCAATCCTGAAAGACATTGGCGGCGGATGCGGAGAAGAGGCGGTCAGGGTGGCAGAGGGGATGAACGAGGCCCTCGGAAATGCAGGATTCAAGTGGACCCCCGGCAAAAAAGATGGAAAGGTCGTCCGGGTGCAGTACAATTTACCGTTGCGGTTTAAACTGAAAGAACCCCCTGAATATTTGATGGTTGGGAGAGATACGGTCTATACGGTCTTCGACGATTCGCTACAATTTGAGGGAGGAGGTGCAGCCCTGGAAGCGTTTTTGAAAAGCAAATTAAAATATCCAAAAGGCTACGCCGACAGTTGTAATCTTGGGTACATGGACATCAAGGTTTTGGTAAATTCCGACGGCTTTGTCAAGGTATTGGACCTTAGCGATTATTGCAATTTGGGGTTTGATTATCAGTTTGAAGCCATTCAGGCAGCCACCTCCACAACTGGAAAATGGAATCCGGCTATCCTCAGAGGAAGAAAGGTTCCAGCTGCGTACGACCTGACCGTGGAATTCCTGCCATCCAATGAAGCCTGTGGCCAGGCTGTTGCCAATTACCAAAAAGCCAAAGACCTCGCCACAGAAGGCACCCGTCTTTACAACGAAGGTCAAACGGAGGAAGGCATTGCAAAAATGACGGCGGCCATCGAGTTGTTTCCGAATAATGCGAATTTCCTTTACATACGTGGGCAGGCTTATATGAACGTGAAAAATATGGAAGCTGCCTGCGAAGACTTCAAAAAAGTAAAAGAATTTGTTTCGATTAGTTTGGTCAATGAACTGATTCCGATCATTTGCAACTAGATCAACATGGTTTGGAAGTTTAGGGTTTTAAAGGTCGAGAATATGCAGACTAAATTTAAACACCCTTTTTCCAAGGAGCTAATAGCCTTGGATGGGGGCTTCCAATGGAATTAATAATTTGGTGAACGAGGAGCAGGAAAAATAAAATCCCGCTTCAAAGACTTTCATTTTTAAAAAAAAACTATTTCTTTGTAGCTTATTTCAAAATGGATTTCAACTTGCAGTAGTTTGGAATCTCTTTTGAAAAATAAAATCCCTTAAAAAGTCCGATTAAACCAAAGCCAAAGCGATATTTGAAATTATGCTAAGTAGAAGAAATATCCGCATTAAAGTAATGCAGGTGCTCTATTCGATGAGTAGGGATAAGAAGTTGAGCCTTAAAGACGCTTTATTGCGGTATCAAAAAGGTATCCGACATTCTTTTGAATTATACCTTTTCAACTTGTTTCAATTGATAAAGGTGGCGGAATATGCCCGTAAGGATGCTGCCAACAAATTGGCAAAATTACTTCCCAGTCAGACCGATAAGGCGTTTACGCCTAAACTCTGCGATAATGAATTGATGCAGTCTCTTCTGGAAAATACCAAGCTGAATGGCTTATTCAAAAAATATAAACTCGAAGAGAAGGTAAATGAAGATTCCATCCGCAGGCTCTATTCTGATTTTGCCAAAACAGAAGATTATCAAAGCTATTTGCAGCAATCCAATTGCAAGGCAAATATTCACAAGCAAATTTTATTGGACCTTTACAAATCCTGCATTGCCAACGAGAATTTCAACGATTTGATGGAAGACGAATATTTGGAATGGGTGGATGACAAATCATTGGTGGTGGGGGCTATCAAAAAAACAATCAAAGCCTTACCTGCGACGGGTGATTTTTTTGAGGAATATCGCCCTTCGCCAGAGGCCACGAAAGATTTTGGGGAAGTGTTGCTTCAAAAAGTCCACAGCGAAGATAACGAACTTCTTCAAATGATTGAGCCCACTTTAAAGAATTGGGATGTTGACCGGGTTGCCGTGATTGACATGATTTCCTTAAAAATGGCCCTTTGTGAATTGACCTGTTTTCCGACCATTCCTACCAAAGTCACCCTGAACGAATTTGTGGAAATATCTAAACTTTACAGCACGGATAAAAGCAAGGATTTCATCAACGGCATCCTCGACCGACTGATGAAGCAGTTGGATCAGGAAGGGAAAATTAAAAAAGAAGGACGGGGGTTGATTGAATGAGGGTTGACTTGTTAATTCCTTGCGAATTGATATCGTTAGAATTAGTAAACGAATCAACGAATACAGGCATAATTTACAAATCATCAAAGATGCTGTCGTCCAACATATCCGCCAGCAAATCCCGGAAAGTGAGACTTGATACCAAGACGTCTTTGTTGATAATATCGAACTCTGCCAAGCCGTGCAAAACCAGTTCCATAAAGGTTAATTCTTCTCCTTCAGGTAGGTCGTAGTCCTGAATAAATCTCTGCAAACCAGAAACTTTTTCCAATTCTTTTTTAAAAATTTTATCACTTTCATCGTTGAGCAAATCAATCTTGTTGCCGCCTAAAAACCAAGCGCGGATGGTGCCGTATGGGTCTTTTCGTTTTCCTTTGTCGAGCTTGTCGGGATCGGGGAAGAATTGCAGAAACAAGGTTTTAATAGCATTGTTGAGCAGTGCCAAAGCCACCGACTGCGGACCTTCTTGTTCGCCTTCATAAACCAACTCCACTTTGCCGGTTATGGCCGGGATGACTCCCCAAAAATCGGTTATTCGCACGGTGGTGGATTTTTCATTATTCAACAGCATTCTTCGCTCTGCAGTGCTGCACAGATTTTCATATCCGGAGATACTGAGGCGGGCGGAAACGCCGCTTTTTTCATCGATGAATTCACTTTCCCGAGCTTCAAAGGAAATTTGTTCGAGCAAAGTTTTGAGAATATCCGGCACCACTATCCGGTTTTTTTGTTCTTCCGGAATCCGGGCCTCCTGCGCCGTAATTTTTTTGGCAATTTCAATGGAATTGGGGTAGTGGGTCAAAATTTGGCTTTCGACGCGGTCTTTCAAAGGGGTGATGATGCTACCGCGGTTGGTGTAATCCTCCGGGTTAGCGGTGAAAACAAATAAAATATCGAGGGGTAAACGCAACTTGAATCCGCGGATTTGCATATCGCCCTCTTGCAAGATGTTAAACAAAGACACCTGAATTCTAGCCTGTAAATCCGGCAATTCGTTGATGACAAAGATGCTGCGATGCGAACGGGGGATGAGTCCGAAATGAATGACGCGCTCGTCGGAATAAGGCAATTTTAAGGTGGCTGCTTTTATGGGGTCCACATCTCCCACCAAATCGGCAATGCTGACATCTGGAGTCGCCAATTTTTCGACATAGCGTTCGCTGCGATGGATCCATTCAATGGGAGTGTTATCACCATTTTCAGCAATCAGGTCATGGGCGAATCGGGAAATCGGTTGCAGGGGGTCGTCGTTCAATTCACTACCCGAAACGACCGGGATGTATTCGTCCATCAGGTTGACCATCAGGCGGGCAATTTTGGTTTTTGCCTGCCCGCGCAAACCGAGGAGTAAAATGTTGTGTTCGGAGAGGATGGCGCGTTCGATATCCGGCAAAACGGTATCGTCAAACCCCAAAATTGTTTTGAAAACCGTCTCTCCCTTCTGGAGTTTTTGAATCAGGTTTTGGCGCAATTCATCTTTTATCCTTTTGGGTCGGTAACCCGAAGTTTTTAGTTCGCCGAGTGTTCGGATGGTTGTCATGGTCGTGGATGATTTCTTGTTGTTAAGCCAATCCCCAAAAATGGGAACCGCATGACCTAAGTAGCCTTGGAAAAAAGGAACTCACCTAAAACGCTATTTTTTAGGTGAGGCAAAATTGTTTAAAGGGCAAGGTAAATAAATTTGATTAAATTTGGCAGTAGAATTTCCAGGGTATGTCTTTGGCTAGTTAAAGCCATGCGGCTTTGCTGCAAAAAATATTTTTTAATCCTCTTGCACATGTTGGACAAACTAAAACGATCCATTCAACAGGCGGGCGATATCATCAAAGAACAAGCTTTTCGCTTGGGTGATTCTGCGAAAGAAAAAGGCTACCACCTTATTGAAGAGTGGATTGGCATTCTCCCCATTTTGGAATCTTATGGTCTGGAGATGGATAGTTTTGGCACCAGCATATCCATCAACCCCGCGTTGGAGGTGGAGTTGAAAGGAGACCATAAAGATTTTACCTATGATAAGCTACAGAAAATTTTAGATGAAAACAAAGCAAATACACCCCTCGCCATGGTCATCAAAACCATCCGAACCACCTATAAATTTCACGAATCCACCAATTGCGTCATGGATGAACCGTTGATCGTCAAAATCAAAGTCAGATTATCGCCGGAGATAAGCGTTTTTATCGGAAAACCGGAAATTTTTTAAAATACTGTTTATTAAATTATAAACTTAACCAACTTATAATCATAGTTTTATGCGAGCAATTAAATTTTTTCTCTCCTTATTAATCACCCTTTTCCTGATTTATCTTTTTAATAATTCCGTTCAAATCAAAACGGGAGACCCGGCTTTGCCGCCTTTGGGTAAACTCCTCAGCCCCTTCGATGGGTTTTGGCAAAATGCGGAACCGGTAGATGGCTTTCATTCGAAGATATTGCGTTTTTCCCAATTGAAAGAGGAGGTAAAAATTCTTTATGACGATCGCCTGGTACCCCACATTTTTGCCAAGAACCAGGAAGACGCTTTTTTTGCACAAGGGTACGTGGTCGCACAAAACCGCTTGTGGCAAATGGATTTTTACATGCGAGGTGCTTCGGGGCGGCTTTCGGAAATTCTGGGTGAAAGAGCCCTCGGATTCGACAAATTGCAGCGCCGCCGAGGGATGGTTTGGGCTGCTGAAAACGCCGTCCACGGCTGGCGCAAGTCGAAAGAAGATTTTAAAATGGTGGAAGCTTTTGCCGCCGGCGTCAATGCCTTCATTGACGGTCTGACGTATAAAAATTTTCCTCTCGAATTTAAATTGCTCGACTATCAGCCCGAGGAATGGACGCCCCTCAAATCTGCTCTTTTTATCAAAGCCATGGCGGCTACGCTCTGCATGCGGGAAGACGATATGGAATCAACCAACGCCCTGAATGTTTTTGGAAAAGAAACTTTTGATTATCTGTTTCCCGAATACAACCCGCATCAAACCCCCGTCATCCCGGCGGGGACGCCCTGGAATTTTAAGGACACGCTGAAAATTGTTCAAAATAAACGGCCACTTGAAATGATCGGGAAGTTGGAACACCGGGCATGGCCAAAACCTTCCGAATTTTTGGGCAGCAACAACTGGGCTGTTTCCGGAAGGAAAACCGCTTCGGGCAACCCGATTCTTTGCAACGACCCCCACCTCAACCTGACGCTTCCTTCCATTTGGTATGAGCTCCAAATTCAAACTCCGC